>CAYZUM010000024.1:0-18128 GCA_964481455.1 uncultured Methylomonas sp.
GAAGGCGAATAAAAAGACACGTCAGAATGCACACGTTATTTGATTCCCATTCCTAGGTAACGCGCAATAAATAACCCACCCATATTGCGCAGGATTTTTGTTCGTCTTCAAGGCTTAGAAATAGGCGCATAGCTGGCTACGTCACTATTTTTACAGCGCAGAAGGCGGACAAAAAGGCAAGCAAGATGGGTGGGTGTTGCGAGTTACCTTAGTATGAACGATCCCTTACTGCTACAAAATAAATCACTATTCACACGAATATTCGGGCAATTTTCCTGGATTTCTCCCCCCTGGCTGCTTAATTTTAAGCAAATATACCAAACCATGGGCGGGTGGTTCTGGTTAATGATGGGAATGCTGGGTGCTAGTGTTGCAACGTATTATTATTATCAGCAATTGCCGAAACCGTTACAGGTTATTGCCAAGATCAGCCAACCTGCTTTAACGGTTGATAAGAAAAATGCCAAGCCAGATAACTTGCTGATTGCCTTTGAATATGACCTGGAAAATCTAAGCGTGGACCAGCCACGCCCAGAAGGCAAGCCTTCCGTTGCCAGAATTGATTTGCTGCAACAGCCACTCGTGAGCGGTATTAAGTTAACGCCATCTATAGCCGGTCGCTGGACATGGCAAGATGACAGGCATTTACAATTTACCCCTGATAATGACTGGCCTGCCGGGGTTGAATATAGCTTACAATTGGATAAGACTTTGTTTAGCAAAGAGACCTTATTAGTCAGTGATACATACCCATTTACCACCTTACCGTTTACTAGCAAGCTGGATGAATTGACGTTTTATCAAGACCCACAAGAGGCTGCCATTAAGCAAGTTGTGGCCACGTTGTCGTTTTCGCATCCGGTGGTTCCAGATACACTGGAAAAACATATAAAACTGAGTATGCGGCTCTCTGGAGCAGAGGTTGCAGTGCTGCCTCAACCTTATGATTTTACCCTGACGTATTCGAAAAATCACCGTAAAGCTTACCTGCATTCAGAGTCTCTTCAGTTGCCACCACAGTCCAATTATATGCAACTTCAGCTGGATGAGGGGCTTAAGACTAGCCTGGGTGGGCTTGCCTCAAAACACTCTCTAACTCAGAAAGTCATAATTCCAGATGCGGGTAGTTTTTTACAAATTGCACAAAGTTCAACGCAAATTATTAAGAATCAGCAAGGTGATCCGGAGCAGGTGTTACGTCTTGTTTTTACCGATGCCATCAATGAAGCAGAGTTGTCCTCTAAGTTACAAGCCTATTTATTGCCGATCCATAACAATGGCAATATCAAACACTGGAACAGTGTACAAGCCATAAATGATCAAGTGTTGAGTCGCTCTGAAAAAATTTCCTTAGAATTAATCCCTAATCCGCGCGATCATTCCAGAATTTTTCATTTTCGCTATGACGTTGCACCAGGGCATTATCTCTATATACGGATAGCGCCTCAACTACAATCTGTTAATGGTTACTATCGCAAGGCATTTTATGATCGAATCCTGACGGCACCGAGCTATCCAAAACAAGTAAAAATCATGGGGGACGGTGCAACTTTGTATCGTTCTGGAGAACATAAGCTTAGTTTGATGACACGAGGGGTTGAGCATCTGAGAATTTCAATTGGTAAAGTGAAATCAGAGCAATTGTATCATCTGATCAGTCAAACGAGAGGTGATATTAGCAATCCGAATTTCTATGACCGTTATCATTTTTCTGAAAATAATCTGGCTGTTTTTACACAAGAGATTATCCCACTGGCTAAAATCCATCCCAAGACGGCTAATTACGCATCCTTTGATTTATCTGGATATTTGACAAAGCGTGGCGGCAAGTTCGGCTTGTTTATGATCACCAGTAACGCCTGGGATATCAAACATCAGAGAGACATCCGCAGCGATGATGATAAACGCCTGATTCTGGTGACTGATCTGGGTTTGTTGGTAAAAAATAATGCGGATGGATCACATGAAGTCTTTGTCCAATCTTTACTCAGTGGAAAACCCGTGGAAGGTGCAACCATTCAGCTATTAGGCCTAAATGGACAGCCTATTTTAAAGGGGCAATCCGGTAGCGACGGGCATTTACATCTAACGACTACCAATGACTATCACAAGGAACAACGGCCAACGGTGTACCTGGTTACCACAGATAAAGATACTGCCTTTATCCCCTTTGAGCGTGTATCCAGACAATTACAGTATTCTTCATTTGATGTCGGTGGCGTGGCAGAAAATGGACAACAGGCCGATCAATTATCTGCCTTTATTTTTTCAGACCGCGGTATATATCGACCTGGTGAAACGGTTAAATTGGGTGGGATTGTTCGCCAGGGATATTCCGCGCCTGTCGATGCGATTCCGCTGGAGTTAGTGATTAAAGGCCCGCGTTATCATCAGCTACAAAGCAAAAAAATCACTCTCGCTGAACAGGGGTTGCTGGAGCATGAGTTCTCCACTATCGCCAGTTCCGGCACAGGTCGTTATCAAGTCGCTTTGCATTTAATTACTGATAAGGGCAGGCGTGGCAATTTAATCGGTTCCGCGATCTTTCGGGTTGAGGAATTTCAGCCAGATACGCTAAAGATGGAAAGCCAGATTATGGGTGCGGATCATCCTGGCTGGATAACAGCCTCAGAACTGCAAGTAAAAATTAAGCTGGAAAACCTGTTCGGCACAGCGGCACAAAATCGAAAAATTAGTGCAAAAATGCAAGTATACCCAATACGGTTTCAGTTCAAAGCCTTCAGTGATTACAGTTTCTATGCCCCTATCAATAGCCAGCCCAACACATTAAAGATTAAAGAAATTTTGCCAGATACAAAAACCGATGCCGACGGCTTAGCCGATTATCAACTTGATTTGAAACGCTTTGAGCAAGGCAACTATGCACTGAGTTTTCAAGCCCAAGGATTTGATGCAGCGGGTGGGCGCAGTGTTTCTGCTGATAATCGAGTGCTCATTTCACCCTTAACTTACCAGGTTGCCTACAAAGCCGATGGTGCGCTGAATTATATACATCATAAAACGCAACGCAGTATTGAGTTTATTGCCATCAATCCGCAATTAAAACGTATTGAACAAACCGGATTAAAGACGCAAGTAAAGGAAATTCGTCAACTCTCGACCCTGGTCAAACAGGACAATGGAACCTTCAAATATCAGACTGTTGCCAGTGAAAGATTAATCGAAAGCAAACCACTGACCATTAGTCTGCAGGGACATAAACTATTATTGGCCACTGAAAATCCAGGTGAATTTGTCCTAGAGATTGTTGATTCGAACGGTAGTCTCTTGAATCGAGTAGCCTATACCATCGTTGGACAAGGTAACCTGACAGCCAATCTGGAAAAAAACGCACGGCTCAAACTTCAACTAGACCGCAAGGATTATAAGGCGGGAGATCTTATTGAGATGAATATCACTGCGCCGTATCAGGGGGCTGGTTTAATCAGTATCGAAAGTGATCGTGTTCATCGCTACAAGTGGTTTACCAGTAGCAGTCAAAGTTCGATACAAACTATTCGTGTGCCGGATGATCTGGAAGGTAATGCCTATGTGAATGTGGTTTTTATCCGCTCTCAACACAGTAAAGAAATTTACAGCAGCCCACTCAGCTATGCGGTACAACCGTTTAGTATTGATCGCAGTCAACGTGTCATTGATATACAGCTAGAGACACCTGACAAAGTAATTCCTGGAAAGGTTCTGCAAATAGGCTATCAGACTTCGCTCGATTCGAAACTCCTTATTTTTGCAGTGGATGAAGGTATTTTGCAGGTTGCCGGCTATCAAACGCCTGCACCACTTGATCATTTTTTACGCAAACGTGCCTTGTCTGTCAGTAGTTTGCAAACACTGGATTTGATACTGCCTGAATTTAGCCAAATGCAAAGCCTTTCAGTTCTCTCTGCACCAGGTGGCGGCGATGCGGCGAAACAGAAAGCGCTGGCAAAAAATCTCAATCCCTTCCAGCGTAAAACAGACCCGCCTGCCGTGTTTTGGTCGGGGATTGTGGATGCCAACAACAGCCAGCAATTTACCCAGTTTGTTATACCTGATAGTTTCGCAGGAACACTCCGAATAATGGCCGTGGCGGTCAGTAGCGAAGCGATTGGAGCACAGCATAATCGCACGTTAGTGCGTGGCCCTTTTGTGATGACCCCAAACCTGTTAACTCAAGCTGCACCCGGCGATGAATTCACCCTGACGCTCGGTATCGCTAATAATATTGAACACTCAGGTGACGATGCAGCGGTTAGTATTGCCCTCGAAACATCAAGTCATTTACACGTTATCGGTGATGCCAAACAAAAGCTGAAGATGAGTGAAAAGTCAGAAGGGCAGGTCACTTTTCAACTCAAAGTGAATAAACAGTTGGGGGCCGCAAGTATTAAAATAATTGCGACTGGCAAAGGAAGCACTGGTATCGTGTCGGGACAACGTACAGCCAGTCTTAGTATCCGTCCTGCAACACCTTATTATTCAAGCTTTAGTAGTGGCTTCGCACAAGATGGAACAGCCCAGCTGCCCATCAAACGCAAATTATTCAGTAATCTGGCGCAACAAAAAGTAGCCGCTTCGGCGAGCCCTTTGGTGCTGGTAGAGGGATTATCCTCTTATTTACAACATTTTCCGCATGGCTGCACAGAGCAAATTGTCAGTCAACTGTTTCCAGCCTTAGGGTTAATGAATCATCCTGCCTTTGCTGCAGACAAACATAAGCATCGTGATAAATTTACTTTGTTAATGGACAAGCTTGGTGCACGGCAGCAAAGCGATGGTGGTTTTAGTTTTTGGCCGGGGCATAGCAAAGTAAGTGAATATCCCAGTATTTATGCCTTGCATTTTTTACTGGAAGCGCAACAGCTGGGGATTGCCGTACCCACTAAATTATTACAGCGTGGCACTCAATTCCTCAAGCAATATGCGGCTCAGCAAACTACTACCCTGGCAGAAGCCAGGGCGCGGGCTAATGCAATCTATTTATTAACACGCTCTGGCCTGGTCACCACTAACGATTTAGTGCAACTGCAAACCAGCCTGGAAAAGCGTTACCCAAAGCAGTGGAAAAGTGATTTAACAGCAGTCTATATGGCAGCTTCTTATCAATTACTACATAAAGATCGTGCAGCACAGCAGCTTATTAAAAACTATGTAATGGGGAGCGGAATAACATCTCATGATGATGATTTTCATACCCCGTTGGCACGCGATGCACAATACCTATTTCTGCTGGCACGACACTTTCCTGCACTGCTGGATGCGGTTGATGCAGGCCAGCTCAATCAGCTGATTACGCCGATTTATCATGGTCAATACAATACCATTTCAGCCGCGTATAGCGTATTGGCATTAGGAGCCTATAGCCAGCAAAAGCGACTACAGCAAGGTCAGGAAAATGTTGGTTTTAGCATCCGTAAAACGGATGGCAGTACAGCGCAGTTATCTAGCAGTGCTAAGCCGTTCCCTAATGCTGAATTTGCAGCGGGAATGGAGCCTAATATCAAGCAAGTCAATATCGCGGCGCAGCAGGCCATATTTTATTTAGTCTCCCAATCCGGGTTTGATTTACACGTTGCTCGGCAAGCCACTCGTCAGGGGCTGGAAATTCAGCGTGCCTATTTAGATGATACAGGTCAGGAAGTGACTTCCTCTCAGATTGGTAAAGAATTAACCGTGCGCATACGTATCCGTGCTCTTGGTGATGAATATATCAGTAATATTGCGATCATCGACTTATTACCCGGTGGTTTTGAAGTTCTGCGAAAATCGATTGCCCACTCAGAATTACAAGGCCGTGCCGAGTATATTGATGTGCGCGAAGACCGTGTTGTAATTTACAGTGGTTTTAATTCATCCATTACCGAGCTAAGCTATCGGGTAAAAGTAACGGCCGCAGGTCGATTTATGATTCCGCCGGTGTTTGCCGAATCTATGTATGATCGTGCCGTCCATGCTAACAGTGCAGCCGGAGTGTTTAACGTCAGTCAGCCATAGTGAAGCGTCTCTTAATATTGACAGTATTGTGTTGTGCGACGCTGTTCATCCTTTATATTTTTTGTCCGAAACCAGAATTGTTTGCAGAGCAAAGTTATTCACGGGCTTTTTTAGATCGTCATCAACAGCTTTTACGATTGACCTTGGCAGAAGATCAACGTTACCGTTTAAAGATACCGCTGGAACAAGTTTCACCACTGGTACAGCAAGCGACTGTCATGTATGAAGATCAGCACTATTATCATCATGCCGGGGTTTATCTTCCAGCCTTATTGCGTGCCTTTCGCGACACTTATCTTAGTTCACGACGGCGAAGTGGCGCGTCTACAATTACTATGCAAGTGGCTCGCTTGCGCTGGAAATTAAAAACCAACCGCATCTCAGGAAAAATCCTGCAAATAATAAGAGCGCTACAACTTAACCGTCACTATTCTAAACAACAGGTATTACAGGCTTACTTCAACCTTGCCCCCTACGGGCGAAATATTGAGGGTATTGCTGCAGCCAGCCTTATCTATTTTAATAAGCAGGCGATACATCTAAGTTTGCCGGAAGCCCTTACTTTAAGCGTTATTCCTCAAAATCCGGTACGCCGCAACCCAACGACCCAGCGAGGTTTTAAACGGCTGTTAAAGGCCAGAGCTAATTTGTTTGAGCGCTGGTTACAAAGTCATCCAGAAGACCAACAGCTGGCGATATTTTTGGAATTACCCTTACACGTCAGAGCACCAGAGCAACTGCCCTTTACTGCGCCGCATTTTGTTAATGCAATTCATCAAAATCTACCACGATTTCAATACGGTAACCTCTACACGACGTTAGATATTGCTAAGCAACGTAGCCTGGAAAGGATTGTCAGTGACTATATTCAGAGAAAAAGTAGACTAGGGATACATAATGCATCTGTTATGCTACTTAACTATAGAACCATGGAGCTAGAAGGATTGGTCGGCTCAGCCAATTTTTTCGATACAGCGATTGCTGGACAAGTAAATGGTAGCCAGGCATTACGTTCACCTGGTTCGACCTTAAAACCTTTTGTGTATGCACTGGCAATGGATCAAGGCTTGATTCATCCCATGACTTTATTAAAAGATACACCCAAACGCTTTGGCGGTTTCAGCCCAGAAAATTTTGATCAACGTTTTTTAGGGCCGGTATTCGCCAAAGATGCCTTGATTAAAAGTCGAAATGTACCTGCCGTCAATTTGTTAGCCAGGCTACAACAGCCGGATTTATACCAATTACTACTTGCAAGCGGTATTGATCATTTAAAAAAACGTGAACATTATGGTCTTGCGTTAGCATTAGGAGGGGCAGAACTTAGGATGCAAGAATTGCTTAAGTTATATGCGATGCTAGTGAATCAGGGGCAAGTTAAAGACATCAAAACCTTAGTCGATAAAGAGCCCGGTGATGCTGAAGACAGTAAGCAACTGCTCAGTGCTGAAGCGAGTTATTTAACCCTGGATATACTCAAAGATAACCTGCCGCCTACTACCTATCAAAAAACGGCTCTTGCAAGGCCGTCTGAAAAGGCTAACCATATTGCCTGGAAAACCGGGACTTCTTATGGCTTTCGTGATGCCTGGGCCATCGGTATTTCAGGGGATTATGTGCTTGCCGTCTGGGTGGGTAATTTTAGCGGCCAAGGGAATCCAGCCTTTGTTGGCAGAACGGCAGCTGGACCATTATTATTTGATATTTTTCAGGCAATTAATCCAGCAAAAGGTTGGCAAATAGAGCATGCCTTTGTAATGCATCAACTCAATGTAAAAAAAGTTGCAGTCTGTGCAAACACAGGCGATTTACCGGGTCGTTATTGTCCAGCAACGACACTTTCCTGGTTTATCCCCGGTGTTTCTCCCATTAAAATATCCACTATTCATCGCGCCATACCCATAAATAAAGATAGCGGGTTGCGTAATTGTGTAGACAACGGTAACTCAGAGCTTAAAGTCTATGAATTCTGGTCATCAGATTTTCAGCGTATTTTTCGACAGGCAGGTTTAGCCATTAAACAGCCGCCAGTCTATGCAAGTCATTGTCAATTGCAGGAGAAAGGCATATCGAGCTTGTCCCCCATTATCAGTTCGCCACAACAAGCATTAACTTATGTCATACAAGAACACAACCCGCAATTAAATCAGCTGCCACTTTCCGCCGTTGTGGATACAGGCGTTCAACATGTATTCTGGTTCGCCGATAATCGTTACATAGGCCGGGCGAATAAAAACCAGCCTTTATTTTGGCAAGCAGAAAGAGGTCAATATACGCTTAAGGTGGTTGACGATCATGGTCGTTCAGCGCAGATGAACTTGAGAGTAGTGTCTCAATAAAGCCGAATTTAATGCATATTATGGCCTGAAATTTCCTAATTAATGAGGGAAAATATAGGCAGGTTGAGGTAATTTAGTCGCAATGTAATATTCGCGTTGTTCTTTTAAATAAAAAAATACAAATTTCCAATAAAATCCATTTTTATCTAATTTTCATGACAATAAGCACACCTAAAATATATAACTAATTGATTCAAAAGAACAGTGCTATTAATTGAGGCGCGACCTCGAAAACAGTTAGGCCACTGTAGGTGCGAATTCATTCGCGTGATACGGAGTGCTAAACCTTACAAACCAGGTCTTGAAAAGTTTCTCACGTTATTTCATGCTCGTTCCTACCTGAAATAAAGGACTTTTAACTTTAACGAAATAAAACTTATGCCCTATTCAAAAATTAACCCTGAAGAGATGATATTACGTGACCATCTCGCTTATGACAGAACTATATTGGCCAATGAAACAACCTTATTGGCCTATCTGCGGACCTCAATGGCCTTGTTGGCAGGAGGGGCAACATTAATTCGATTATTTCCAGGTGATATGTACTTTCAATTGCTTGGGGTGGTCATGTTGATCCTTGGATTAATTATCACTGTTATTGGAGTGTTTCGATTTTTTACGATCTCAAAAAGGCTTAAAAAATTATACGATAAAGTGGAGCTGATTGAATAGTGGACGGTATCTGGCAGGTTTATTATTGATCTAGGGGGGGGGGCTGTAAATCAGTGTTTAAAAATGACTGGAACGTACATATTGTTCTATTATCAGAATAACAGCTTGAGTGATTTATGCTGGAGTACAAAAACAAGTTTGTGTATGTTTTAAAATAGGCAAAAACGTGTTTTTGCACTCCTGTTTAATCATCTAAGCCTAGTTAGGTAACGCGCAATAAATAAACTACCCATATTGCGCAGGATTTTTGATTGTCTTCAAGGCATAGAAATGGGCACATAGCTGGCTACGAAACTGTTTCTACAACACAGAAGACTAGCAAGATGGGTGGGTTATTTGTTGCGAGTTACCTAAGATGATAGGCCGATTGCGCAGTTTCATCAGCGCCCAATGCAGATATCTGGATAATTTTTTTTACACCCGCTTGTTCTGCTGCTTTGAATAAGGCGATTGGTACCTGAACATGCAAGATTTGAAAAGATTGTCCCTTAGATTCGGCAATGATACCGACACACTTAATGACAACCTCAATGTTTTGTAAGAGGGCTAACCAATCCCTGGTATTATGCAACTCGGCATAATTCAGCTGCAGAATCTGAGTGCTATCAGATGTATAGATTAGTTTTTCAGAGTGCCGACAACAGGCCTTTATTTTATGATTGTGCTATTCCAGTGCCTGTAAAATATGATGGCCAATAAAGCCATTGGTGAGTAATATATTCATGTTGACCTCTTTTTTGTGATGTTGAGGTAAACAATAATAAGGGATAGGTGATTAGCCTTCCTGTTTTATAGATTAGGAATAGAAAATTTTTTATATTTAACAATCACTATCAAAGTGTTACTGCACTAGCGCAGATAATGTAAAAAATTAGCTATTTTGTGTTGGGAGAGGGTAGGAGCTGTCTTTAGCCGCGAAATAAAAAATCCTTTATCTCAACGCGGCTAAAGAGTGCTTCTACAGGGTATTCAGGAATAACTTTAACGTTTCGGTCGTTATAAAATTCAGATGAGTTGTGTCAACATGACAATAGAGTTGTTCTTGTGAATAAATAAATAAAAATTGTATAAAATCACGAATTTGTCTGAAAATCAGATAAAATGCAATTATATCCGATTGTTTCATAAATAAAGTATACTTAAAAAAATAACATACTGATGATTAATGTATCTTCTAAAGAACAACTCTAATAACTTGGTTTTCAAGTTTTGTTTGCTATTTTTTACTTGAAATGGGGAGCCATACAAAGTATTAGTAAAGCTTAGGTAACTCGCAACAAATACCCCACCCATCTTGCTTGTCTTTTTGTCCGTATTCTTTGTTGCAGAAACAGTTACGTCGCTAGCTATGCGCCTGTTTCCACGCCTCGAATACAAACAAAAATCCTGCGTAAAATGCACACGTTATTTTATTCCCATGCCTTAACTGGCAGGCCCGTTAATGTCTTCTGGGTCACCTTCGTAAGGCGTTGCGTATTTACAATCCTTTTGCGGACAAACTTTTTCTGGGCCACGTCGTTTAGTGGCTTTAAGTGTTAAAATGGGCCAATCACACGTCGGACAGGGTTCATTTACCGGAACATTCCAGAGTGCATAGTCACATTTAGGATACCCTGAGCAAGAGTAGAACACTTTATTGTTACGTGATTTTCGTTTAAGAATGCTGCCTGTTTTACATTTTGGACATTCTACACCGGTATCCAGTGGCTTTTCTAAGGGTTCTATATGTTTGCATTTAGGGTATGAACTACAGCCGATAAATTTCCCATAGCGCCCTGTTTTAATGACTAATTCAGATTTACATTCAGGGCATTTTCGGTCGGCAACTATTTCTGGCTCATTAGACTCAGTACCATCATCATTTAAGTTACGAGTGTAGGAACAGGTAGGATAATCGGTGCAGCCGATAAAACGCCCATTACGACCCAGGCGGATTGACAGCTGTTTACCACATTCCGGGCATTTTTCATCAATCGCTTCCTGAGTTACATCTTTACGCTGTACTGACTCTTCTTTATCTTGAATCAGTTTAGTAAAGGGTGTCCAGAAGTCACGCATCAGTGGAATCCAGTCCTTTTCGCCTCGTGAAACGGCATCTAAATTATCTTCCAGATTTGCAGTAAAATCGTAATCGACGTATTTGGTGAAATGCTCGGTCAAGAATTTATTGACGATACGACCTACATCGGTAGGGTAAAAGCGTTTTTTCTCTAAAGTAACGTATTCACGATTTTGCAGTGTAGAGATAATGGAAGCATAAGTAGAAGGGCGACCGATACCATGTTCTTCCAGTGATTTAACCAGGCTGGCTTCACCATAACGTGGTGGCGGTTCGGTAAAGTGCTGATTCGTCACAATCTCGTCTAAGGGTATTGAATTACCTTCTTCCATAGGCGGTAAAAATGTTTCTTTATCATCTCCTTCCTTATTATCATCTTTGCCTTCCAGATACACTGCCATAAAGCCAGGTTTAGTGATGACAGAACCTGTTGCACGGAAAACATTCTTTTCACTACCACAGATTAAATCAACGGAAACAGTATTAATAGTTGCATGGATCATTTGACAGGCAATGGTACGCTTCCAGATAAGATCATATAGCTTGAATTGATCACTGCTTAAATACTTTTTGAGATCTGCAGGTATTTGTTGTGCTAGAGTAGGCCGGATTGCTTCATGCGCTTCCTGTGCATTTTTAGATTTGGTTTTAAAAGCGCGCGGCTCTTTAGGTATCTGGTCAGCACCGTATTTTTCACTAATTAATTGACGAATATTTTCCAGCGCTTCTTCGGCTAGGTTAACCGAATCAGTACGCATATAGGTGATGAGTCCGGCAGCTTCGCCATCCCCGATATCCATTCCTTCATACAATTGCTGAGCGACCATCATGGTGCGTTTGGTTGTAAAGCCGAGCTTACGGGCTGCTTCCTGCTGCAGTGTAGAGGTAATAAAGGGGGCGGCTGGGTTACGTTTGCGCTGTTTCTTTTCTAGCTTGGCGACGACAAGCTTACCTTCTGCTGCCTGTGTTAAGTCTTGTTGAGTTGCTTGAGCCTGGGTATCATTTTCTAGACTAAACTGGTTTAATTTCTCGCCATTAAAATGTGTGAGTTTAGCTTTAAAGGCTTGTTTTTCATGTGTGAGTTTGGCGGTAATAGACCAGTATTCGCGTGTTTTAAAGGCTTCAATTTCCAGTTCACGTTCTACGATCATCCTCAAAGCAGGGCTCTGCACTCGACCCGCAGATAAACCACGGCGGATTTTTTTCCATAGTAAAGGCGATAAGTTAAAGCCAACTAAATAATCTAGTGCACGGCGAGCTTGTTGCGCATCAACCAGATTAGTTGCAATTTTCCCCGGATTTGCTATCGCGTGAGTAACGGCTTTCTTAGTAATTTCATGGAATATAACACGGTGGACGTGTTTATTTTTGAGTAGTTTTTTTGCTTTGAGCAATTCCAGTAAATGCCATGAAATTGCCTCTCCTTCTCTATCAGGGTCAGTCGCAAGATATAATGTTTCGGCACCTTTAAGTGCTTTAGTGATGGCTTGGACATGGCGTTGATTGCGTTCTTGCACTTGATATTTCATGGCAAAATCATTATCAGGATCAACGGCGCCTTCTTTAGGGATTAGGTCACGAAGATGACCATAAGAAGCCAGCACCTGAAAATCTTTACCTAAATATTTTTCTATCGTCTTTGACTTTGCTGGAGATTCAACGATGATTAAATTTTTGCTCATACTCGTGATTAAATAAGACTAATTTAAAAAAACGGGTGCTTCTTGATAGATGATGTTTTCCATATGTGCGATGGCAAGCTCTTCATCTGGCTGGCTTAATAAAACGATTAGCGTGATCCACTTTAGTTCCTCGGTAGTAATCGGCGTATTGTTTATTGCCATGGCTCGATCAATGACTAATTCACGGCTCACTGAATTAAGAATGCCGATGCCTTGCAGAAAAAGAATGAAGTCGCGGCACTCTAAGTCTAATTTTTCATTTTCGGAAGTACAAAAAATACGGAAATTTTTGTTAGATTTAAAGGTCGGTTCTTCTTGCATTGCCAGAGTATCAAGCCACTCAAAAGCTTGCGAAATATTACGCGAATTAAAACCAGCTGCTTTGAGCTCTGTTTGTAGCATGTTAGTATCGGGGATGATGTCCATTTCACTATCCATATAGTTTTCAAATAGATAGATTAGTACATCAAAGATATCTTCATTCATTTAAAGTGCCTATTTTGGGGCTGCTCAGCGAGTTTGCTGGTTATTTTATTCGTGTGTAGCTACCACCGTGTGCTGCTATAATATAACCTTGTATTTCTAATATGAGCAAGTGCGCAGCGATATTTTCGACTGAAAAGCCTGAATCGATGACCAGTTGATCTATTGATGTGGGGCTATACAGAACATAATTCAACAGGGTTTGTTGTTCTGCGTCAAGCTCAATGTCAATGTTTGTGTTCTTTGTGTTGTTTTGTGTCGTGGGTTGTTGAAAATAATATTCAAGCTCTTCTAATATATCTTGTGTTGTTTCAACGAGTTTGGCTCCTTCGCGAATTAATGCATTACAGCCACGTGCTAACGGGTTATAGAGGGAGCCGGGAATAGCAAATACTTCCCTGTTTTGTTCTAGTGCCATACGAGCAGTTATCAGTGAACCACTTTGTTTAGCTGCTTCTACGACTAATAAACCAATGCATAAGCCGCTGATGATTCGGTTTCGCCTAGGGAAATGATTCGCTTTGGCTGCGGTACCGGGAGGAAATTCGGAAATTAGCACACCGTTGTTAATAATCTCGGTGGCAAGTTCTTTATGTGTTGCGGGGTATACTCGATCTAATCCGGTGCCTGTTACCGCGATAGTTTTCCCTTGTGCAGCCAATGCACCTCGATGACTCGCTGCATCAATTCCAAGCGCTAAGCCACTCGTAATGGTAAAACCAGTGCGGCTTAAGCTGCTAGCAAAATCAGTTGCGATTTGAATGCCCGATGAAGAAGGGTTACGGCTCCCTACAATTGCTATTTGCGGAAAGTGAATTAAATCAATATCGCCCCGCGCAAATAAAACGGGAGGTGGGTCAGGGATTTCTTTTAACTGCTTTGGGTAGTCAGTATCAGAGTACAACAGGATATGATTGTCTGTTTGTTCTAGCCATAATAAATCCTTTTCTACGACCTGCCATGCAGGTTTTTTAATGGCAGCAATACTTTTCTCATTCAGACCTAATTTAAGTAACGTCGCATGAGATTCAGAGAAGAGTTGTTCAGGGGGGCAGTAATCCAGACATTTTAAAAAAGTTTTGTTACCGATACCTGGCGTACGCATAAGCGCAAGCCAGTATTTTTCAGAGTGAGAGTTGATGTCAGAAGATGTCATGTTGTTACCATGAAGGGTATGAGAGTGTGAAATATTTACGTGATAGATTTTTCAGTTTTTATTTGAAATGAACCCTCTTCCTTCAATATCTACGAAATCTTCATGGTAATAACTATAAATTCCAAACGCCGGAAAAAGAATCAACACTGTGTTGGTTTAGCGCCTTCCTACAAATCTGCATCTGGGAAAAGATTATTTTTCAGGGGTGCGTACTTTATCTAATACGCGGATATTCCGGTCTGCATGCATCACTAATGCATAGCTAACACGTTCAAAGACCCGAAAAACCAGGGCAACTCCGGCATTTTGATCAGGCAGTTTGACTAATTCATTTTTATTTTTATGAAAGGGGTCATGGATGAGCTTTCCTTTTTGCATGATACTGAGAATATGACCTACTTTAAGTCCGTCAACTTTACCCTTGCTCAAGACAATAATATCATATTGTCCAATTTCCAGAACGCCGTTAAGGACACTAATGATTGAACCTTGAATGAACTCTTCAGGCGGTTCAGGAAAAAAGTTCAGCACAGCATTGTTTTCTGATGTAGGCATAAGTCGGTCACCACGTCTCACCTCTCTTTTAGAGTTAGTAATGCGTAAGGTAGCTGGATCACCAAGGTTTAAAATAATATTATCGGCAATATAGGTGGCTTCATAACCTAGAATTTCATCAGTCTCAGGATCTATATACGTCATTCCTTGTCGATAGGTTGTATAAGCAAGGTGTGTTGGCTCTAAAATAGAACGTACAAATACTTCGGCACCAGCGCCTGCTACAATATGTTCTCCGGCAAAGTCTACAATATAGGGCGCTTTTGCAAGCTCTTTTTCATTTACGACCTTAGGCGAGTTCAGATAGGGTGCAATATCTTCAATGGGAATCATTGCAATTGCTTCACCAGTATCTTGAGTACGCATCCGCGGATATAGTATGGGTTGGGTATCATTAGTATTATTAACGCAGATCATAGGGTTGCCATTGATAAAGCAAAGCGTTATGACATCTCCTGGGTAAATAAGGTGCGGATTTTCAATTTGGCTATTTTGCCGCCATACTTTAGGCCACTCCCATGGGTTTTGTAAGAAATTAGCGGATATGTCCCAGAGAGTATCGCCCTTAACAACAATATATTGCGTTGGGTGAGAGGGGTTGAATTTGACGACACCTGCCAAGCAGGAAAGGCTAAAGGTGAGTGAAAGAATAAGTCCGATTATTGCTTTAGAAGCCATGTTTTTATTCCAATCTATCAAAAGAATTAGGTGCTTAGTGTTGTTGTGAAAACTTATGTTCACAAAAAATGGCCAACACTGAGCTTGCATAAGTATAAAGTTTAGATGATTTCGGATAGAAATCCACCCTATTTTATAAGCGATTGATTTGTAATGATTGATAGGCTGATTAAATTAAAAAGTGTGACACCTTTATGTCACTACCTTTTAAGTAATAGAATAGTTTGCAAGCTGGGGGGTTGAAAACGCCCCAGCTTGGGTTTCTAAATTGTAGTGTTTAGGCGAGGATAATTCAGTAATGGGTTCTGTTTGCTTAATTGCTTAGTGCAATAGATGTTTTATCTGGGCCGAACAATATTTAACGGTAGGTTAATCTATCGCGATGTTGTAACGTTCAATACTTGAAGTAATTTCATCTTCGGCTTCAGCAATACCAAACCAGCCATCAACTTTGACCCACTTGCCTTTTTCCAGATCTTTGTAATGCTCAAAGAAATGAGAGATTTTATCCAGAATGGGCTCAGGAAAATCCTGATAAGTTTCAATTTTATTATAATAGGGTGTTAGTTTTTGTACTGGGACTGCCAGGATCTTAGCGTCTTCACCAGCTTCATCAGACATTTTCAAGACGCCAATGGGACGACAGCGGATAACGCTACCACCTAGAATAGGCGCGGGAGTAATAACCAGTACGTCTACCGGGTCACCGTCATCAGATAGAGTATGTGGAACATAGCCATAGTTAGCAGGGTATTGCATGGCTGTTCCCATAAAGCGGTCAACTGTTAATGCACCTGTCTCTTTGTCTACTTCATATTTAACAGGGTCGCTGTAAGCAGGGATTTCTATAATAACATTGATATCGCTAGGGATATCTTTACCAGAGGTGACGTTTTCAAATGACATAGTGTTTCTCTAATCGTAAAAATTAATAACTATGTAATTATACGCATATTCTTTATACTTTGATTGTTGATATTTATTTTTGTTGATTTGAAAGGTGGAGTGAGTGCAAGGAACAATACGTAAAATGGTAACTGAGCTACAACAACCGGTGAAGTATAGTTTGCCTATGGGGGATCAGTTAATAGAATTAAATCCTTTTATTGGCAAGTCAGTCAAGCTGACGTATACCGGTAAGATTAATTGCATTCATTGTCAGAGAGCGATTAAAAAGAGTTTTAATCAAGGCTTTTGTTACCCGTGTTTTACAAGCCTGGCGCAGTGCGATATGTGCATCATGAAGCCTGAATTATGTCACTATGATGCCGGAACTTGCAGGGAGCCTGAGTGGGGGGATGAATTTTGTTTTCAACCGCATTATGTTTATCTGGCTAATTCGTCCGGCGTCAAGGTGGGTATTACCAGGCATACTCAGATTCCTACGCGCTGGATAGATCAAGGTGCTGTGCAGGCTTTACCCATTTTAAAAGTGCAATCACGCTACATTTCAGGGCTTGCCGAGGTTGCCATTGCAGAGCATGTGAGTGATAAAACCAGTTGGCAACGGATGTTAAAAAACCTGCAAGAACCTGTGGATTTAATTGCTAAGCGGGAAGAGTTATTGGAGCTTTGTCAGCAGCCACTTACGGCGATAATGGAAAAATTTGGTGAGCAATCAATAGAGTATCTAGAGAAGGAAAGCTCTATTGATATTCAATACCCGGTTGAGCAATATCCTGTAAAAGTTAAATCCTTTAATTTTGATAAGATAGCTGAAGTGACGGGGGGGTTGCAGGGAATTAAGGGGCAGTATTTATTGTTGGATACCGGCGTGATCAATATTCGTAAATTTACCGGTTATGAAGTGGAATTTGACGCATGAATCAGGTCTGTGAAATAGCGCAATTAGGTGCGGATGTTTTGCGTTTGCAAGCAGTAAAGGTGGAAGATATTCATGCGCTTGAAATTCAGGAAGTTGTCAGTAATATGTTTACGACGTTGGCAGATACCAATGGAGTGGGTATCGCCGCTCCGCAAATATCGGCATCATGGCGTTTAATGATTATTGCATCTCGACCTTCAGAGCGTTATCCCTATGCGCCTAAAATGGAACCAGTGCTGATGATTAATCCCCATTTTGAAGCGCTAGGTAAAACACAGGAAAAAGACTGGGAAGGTTGTTTGAGTATTCCAGGTATACGCGCCCAAGTTCCAAGATTTACCCAGATTAAAGTAAGTTATACAAGCTCAGCTGGAGATCTTGTTAATCAAGAGTTGCAGGGCTTTATTGCACGGGTGTTTCAACATGAGTATGATCACCTTGAGGGTATGGTTTATCTGGATAGAGTTGAGAGTAATCGGGATATTATTTCTGAAATGGAGTTTAAAAAATTAATGGAATAAGTTAATAAGCTATGTATTTAAAGCTGGGATAGGCTATAGGCTTGTCATAAGGGAGCTGAAAATAAATAATCATCCAATATTGGGCAGTATTTTTGTTCGTATTCAAGGCGTAGAAATAGGCGCATAGCTGGCTACGAAACTGTTTCTACAACGTAGAAGGCGAA
>CAYZUM010000025.1:0-17856 GCA_964481455.1 uncultured Methylomonas sp.
AATTTTACAACCTATCGGTCGATTCCAAAGTTCTGGATTTATCTTGACGCGAGGAACTTTTTGTTAGCTTTTTTTACCAAGTTTACTACGAACCCAATTAGGGTTTCTTCGCTCTGGTAATATGGCAATAACATATGCTGTATTGCCATCTAAATCGTAATAAATTGAATATGGAAACCTCTTTGAAGACATTCGGTAATAACCATAAACTTTGGAATGAACTCCAGCGTATACGATTAAAGATTCTATATCCGATAGTAGCGAATCCCCAAAATATTCACCAACACCTTGTTCTTACCTTTCATAGAAACACATCCCATCGTCAAGGTCAGCTTCTGCCTCTGATAATATCTGAATATGCTTGATATTCATTTTTCATGCTTTGATTTTAATTCTTCTAGCGATATAAAATTAGCATTACCACTCTACTTTTTAATCTCAGCACAAGCAATTCGACTACCTGAACCGCCGATAGGCTGGCTAATATGGTCATCTTTATCGATATGAATAATCAATGCTGAGCCATCTTTATCCAGTAAGTTGGCAGAACCGGATGTTAAGGAAATCATTTGAGTGTACAGTTCTACTTCTACTTTACCATTGTTGGCGACAATTAAATTAGGTAGGTTACCCTCGTGTGGGCCTTGAGAATTTTTGAAACCGTGCGGTTTATTATCTGGATTAACATGCCCCTTAGATTTTTTAAAACTGGCGTTATCTGAACAGTCAGCCACGGAATGAAAGTGCATACCGTGATACCCGGCAGGTAACTTACTGGCTTTAATATTCACAATAACACCTTCCGTGCCTTGAGTAAGTGTAATTCTGCCCACTTTTTTACCCGCGTTATTTATGATATCTGAGGTAATAGTAGGATTTGCTGCTAGAACACTGAATGACTGAATTAATAAACCAGCAAATAAAGTTTTTTTAAACATGATTGATTCTCCTAAATAAAAACATACAGATTGATAATTAATGTGTTACGAATCTTCAATGAATGATCATGATTTGTTTCGAACGTATGATATATCCATTCTCCTGGAGTTTTTCTCTACAGCTATACTGTATAACCGTTCAGGCCCCCTTTGTAAAATGGGGATGAGGAGCCTCTTTTTAATAAAATTCCCCCTAAACCCTCCTGACAGGAGGGGGACTGAACGATTACGCGTTACTACGCAAACGCATGATAGTTTAATCGCCTACCGGCGATTAAACACCTGCGGCGGCTTAGCTTGTCGTTTATCCTGCAAACAATGAAAAGCTGCATTTTCAAATCGAATTCTTAACGATTGAGTCGTCTTTTTTTCTTTTATAAATTTTTCTGCCTCAATTGCAGTCAAGTCTTTCATCATTAAAGTCGCTATACACATACAAGGCTTAGCAAAGCGCTTTCTGTCATTGTCTTTATTGATTGAATGTCTAACTTCTCTTTCCACACACTCTTTCGCAAAATCATGTTCAAATACATGTTTCTGGATATCAGTGACTACCGCATCGTGAGTATGATCCCAAGGATTATGGGGCTTTTTAGCTTGCTGTTTGGGTTTATCATCAGAGCAGCCACTTAATATAAGTGTCAAGCTAGCAATGACAAGAATGGCTTTTAATCGAAGTCTGTTTTTATTATTCATAAGAGTTAAAAAAGGCGGAATTATAAATTATTATTGTTTAGTAAATAACAAGCTAAAGGTAACGGGTACAGCGATATTAATACTTTTTAAGTTTGCTATTTCACGCAGTGCATTGACACCTTTAAGCAAATTAAAGTTTTTTAGATTAATAATGACAGGGTAACTAGAGAACACCAGCCGCCGATTTTTATCCAGTTCAACTATTTGCAGCTTAACAGGTATCGTTTGTGAAATGCCTTGCAATGTAATTGTTGCATCAAACTTCAGGTTTTTTATTTGCCCAGGCTTCATGGGGTAAATATCAGATTTTTTTATATCAATCGTTACTGTTGCTGCCGGAAACTTTACTACGTTAAAAAAAAGCTCTTGTAAACGCTCATCAAGTATCTCTGTTCCTGTATCAACACTACTTAAATCTACGCTCAAAGTCACCTTTGTACCCGAAATTTTTCCTTGTATTTTTTTAAATGTCTGTACTTCAGTCTTATTGGTATTTTGGGTGGTAATAAAATTTAGGGTGGATGCTTTATTATTTAATACCCACTCACCAGCATGTGTTGTAGTCACAAAGTTGAGTCTGGCAAACACCGTGTTTGATAATATTAATAAAGCTAGAAAGAGTATTTTTTTCATCAGATTTCTCGAGTTTTAAGTTACTATTTACACTTTGTGGGCTGTAAAAATACCATATTCCACTAGTTTATTCTCAAATAAATGCTGTTGAGCCAGCCCAACCTTAAAATTAGCCGTCTGGGTTTCGCTACGTAAACCTAACCACTGACTCATTTTTTGCACCGGTTCAAGTCGTTTAGCGACTTTATACATATAATCAGCAGAAGGTAAGGTCTGCTGAGTAATATCATCATAATTAATTTTTGTAAAACCCTGCTCACTTAATAATTGCGCAAATTCATCGCGTAGGCATAAGTTTGGCACAGCCCAGCCATCTAGACAATCGACCATCGCTGGCCAGTCTTCATCGGCGACTTCCCTGTGCATCAAAAAACCATCACAGACAACCAGTCGCCCACCTTTTTTTAATACCCGAAAAGCTTCTCGAATAAAGTCAGCTTTATTCAATGCGTGGCAAACACTTTCTAGCCCCCAGACGATGTCAAACATTTCATCGGCATACGGCGTTTGACAGAAATCTGAGACTTCAAAGTCAATTTTTTCAGCCACACCATGTCGTTTGGCATGTCGCCCCGCATAGTATGCTTGTTTTGCACTAATGGTAATTGCTTTCAGTTGATTTGCATAGTTTTTGGCCATCCAGATTGAGCTACCACCGATACCGCATCCTGCATCTAATATATAGTCAGTAGACTTTATATTAGCGGCTTCATAAAGTTTCTGGTTTTTGTTTAATAGTGATTGCGTATGCGTATGCGTATTGTTGTCCCAATAGCCATAATGCAAGGCCAGATCGTTACGCCCACTCCATGCAAACAGGTAATCCCAATAGCAGGCATCATAATGCTTAACAGCAGCTTCTCTGAGAGCTTCCGCGGAGTCATTTCTGGTGCTTTGTGAGCGATAATCTTGATTGGGTTCTATATAATGCATATTCCTTTTTTCTTATCAATTGGCTAATATTTCGCCATATTTTTGGGGGGGGGCTAGGAGGCTGTCCAAGAATAGAAGCCGTCGCGAGGGAAAGACATTTTGAGTCAGATTTGTCGATCATTTGAGGCGAAGCGTGTGCTCTTTAACGAAAATGATCGGGAAAGCTGACCAAAAGGGCTTTTCCGCAGTAGGTCTTCTATTCTTGGACAGCCTCCTAGGTCTGCACTTTTCGGCACTACGGAATATAACAATATAACTTGCGAATTTGCCTAGTCGTTTTGCCCATCTTCTTTGTTGCGGAAAAATCACACAATCTGCCAAAGCAAATTTTCCGCGTCTCGAAGGCAAACAGGCTACTCCGTCAAATGCACAAGTTATTTTATTCCCATTCATTAGTTGCCGAGCTAATTTTTGATTTCCGAATATTTTTGGCCAACTGTCGGAGGTACATGTCTTCGCTTATCTCCTTTGTTAAAATCTACTGCTTCATTTGCATCAAACTTTTTTTCTGCAATATCAACAATTTCATTTTGGGTTATTTTTCCTCCACTAACCATGGAATAATCCCTGGCAAGGCCATTTTAATAGTAGGCCTAGATACTCTTCCAGAGCCATCCCTTTCGTCTAGTGCAGACATAATTTTTAACACTACTTCTGCAAACTCATATAAATCATCCTCATAGGTAAAACTCATTCCTTTAAGGTAAGGCGCAATCAATAAACTACCCATATTGCGCAGGATTTTTGTTTGTCTTCCATTAGTAGAAATAGGCGCATAGCGGGCTACGAAACTGTTTCTACAACGCTGAAGACGAACAAAAAGACTAGCAAGATGGGTGGGTGTGTGTTGCGAGTTACCTAAGCTGATTTAATTCGATATTTTCAGATCTCATTAGACTCCCCTTTTAATATTTTTACCTAACTGTTTAAATTGCACCACGCCATTACTTAGTTTTTGGAATAAGTTTAGTGCGGGTGCCGCACCCGCCATAGCAACGGCATCCACTAAACAATACCAAGCCGCTACCCCACTAGGCGGGTTACCTTGTGTAAGTCCAGACGCAGGGTCTATAGGCGCCCATGCCCAGGTACCAGCCGCTGTACCCACGAGTTCTAACCAGGTCGTAATAAAAAAAGCCCCTAAATAAACCATCGGAGATTTACCTTTAAACAGGTAAATCAAATAAACACAAAACAAGATCGCCCCAATCTGATCACTCCGTTGTGCATAAGGGCTTAAGCCCCACGCTGACCATAACCCACAACTAATAACTGTAAACAATGCGATCATCCGAGCATGTCGTAAAAAGAAACCTGAGCGTCCTAAAACAACCGCAGTTAAATACACCATACCGTGTCCCGCTGGAACATAGGGGGGCACACTACCAAAACGATAGATATATCCTTCCATATAGGGAGAAGCAAAAATCTCACCTGCCGTCGCGAATAATAAAGCTACCACCACCTGCATCCGCAGTAAGGCCGACTCTCCCGACAAAAGAAATATTAAAAAAAGATAGCCAAAAAATGCTAATGCCCATTGCATTTCACGACTGCCACTTCCGTCAATTGTTAAACAAATACCGGTAATAACAAACGTAAAGGCAGCAATAGTGTAATCGCGTTTATGATGTGCATATACCACACCCGCTTCCGGAAAATACCGCAACATTTCGTAATACTCCTGATGAATTCGCTGTATTTTATCACAACAGTATAGAGCACTCATACAAACCAGTATGCGACAAATAGATAACGAAATAATTTACCGATACATATCAATACTGTCGATATTAATAATGGCAACTTTAACCATCCTCCGGCAAAACATAGTCCATCACCGACAATGGGTAACCATGAAAGTAGTAAGCTCCAATACCCCCAATGCTGAACCCAACGCAGAGATTTTTGCTTTTTCTTATCTAAAAGATGCTCGGCTGGGTATTTTTTTGCGGTTAAGCTCCCAAGCCACCATGTTGTCAAAGCGCCTAAAGTATTCCCTAAGGTCGCGATAACAACCATCAACATAACGGGGTGTAGTTGCTCAGCGACCATATAGGCTAATACTGCTTCGGAGCCTCCTGGTGCAATTGTTGATGATATAAAAGCGCTGACAAAAAGCCCCCAAAGCTCTATCATAGCTCGCCTCCTTATGTAGTAGACATAAAAAAACCCCTAATGATTGCTCATTAGGGGTTCATACAAAAAGTGTTAACTGAGACCAGAAAGATACCTATATAGTTTCTCAGATAAATAAATTCCATATTGATTACCGATACCATCCCTTAAACTCGATGTTCCAGTTTCCAGCTATATCTGGGCTTGAAGGCACCTAGATTTTGTTGCAATAAAAGTTAGTGCATTGATTTTAAAGGTAAACTTAATTTTATCGAAATCAAAAATAGATAATAAAATCAACATACTACAAAAACTGGAACATCGAGTTAAAGGGATGTATCTGGGAAATTATTTCTCTGAAAGTCTATACTACTCTTTAAGCTTTCAACGAAAATTAACCAACCTACAGACTATTTCTTCACGAGCCCAATTAGCCCGCTAATCCCCTTCATCATACTATCAAACACGCCTTTCACTAATTCAGTGATATCTGTGATCACCTCTCCAGGTGTCATACCTTTAAATCTACGTGCTAATAGCGGCGCAGTTAACAAACCAATGGCTAACCCTATGACGGTGAGACCTGAAAAATAAGAATCATTACCGACGACTTTCTTTTTCAATTCGGTAATTTCAGAAGCAACTGTATCAGTGATAGATTCAGGCTTACTATCCGAATAGTCATCTTGTATTACATTAGCTGTTACACCTGGAATACTCGGCAGATCACCATTACCTTTGCCAATCTTTAACTGCCCTTTCATCCCTTTTTCCATGTGCTGCGCTATATCACAATGCACAAGATAGGTCTTATCACCGGGCGGAAAAATCAAGGTTCCAGTAATTTTACCTGGCCCCGTGAGCTCCATATGAAACATACCTTTAGGATAAAGGTATCTAGGCAAGCCGTGCATCATCCACTGGTGACGCACATTGTCATCGTTAATAAAATTAATGGTTAATTTGGTACAGGGCTCAAATTGATATTCCTGTACGTCAAAGGCAAACATGGTTCCAGGAAATTTTTCAGAATATTTGTGTCCCGCATGTACCGTAATTTCTTTAGTTGCAGCGAGACTATCACAACCACCGGGCAAAATATCTTTATTCTGCCCCATCACCATGCCGCCAGTCGCATCCATTAGATGACCATCACCATGATCCATCATTCTATTGTGGTCTTCAAACTCTTTTTCAGCAGATACAGGAGCGGATAATGCTAATGTTATCGCTACGATTGATAATTGTTTAACCATTATCTTTACCTCCTTTTAGTGCAATAATTTTAGCTCTATTGATGACTAACAAATACGCTAAAACACCTAAAAATAGACCAAACACAAGATTTCTAAACGAATTATCTTCTGGTAACTCCATACTTGCAGAACCTAGAGTCACATCAGGAACCGCAGGAATACTGGCAGGAGGAGGGTTATAGCCATTTGCATCCACTTCACCTAAGCTATTCCAGGCATCAATATTTTGCCAGACAGGCAGTTTTCTATCCTGAAATGTCTTAGTAAATAGGGGAACAATACTCTCACCAATGGTTTTTGGTAAGCCGATTTCATTCAAATATTTTTTATAAACCAAAGCACTAACATTACCCCCTGGATTCATACCATTTGTCGTAATCCCTTTTTCACGATGATCATGAAAAATCCATACCCCTTGCCCATAACTATGCAAACCATCATCGGTAGTATTTATTCTCAAATCATTCCGCTGCGCAGGCGCTATATCATAGACATCACGAGTAATCTGTGCAGCAGGGTTGTGCTCTATACCATCATAATGGGTAATCGTCGCTTTATGCCCATGCGTATGCAAAGCTAATTGCTCACCAGAACTATTAAACACTCTTAATTTTATATTTTGGTCAGGTTCAGCAACAATAATCGACTCCCTTAAAGTAAAAGGAAATGAACGACCATTCAGTGTGTAGTAATCTTCGGTTGAATTATTTATCTCATATTCTCGGTTCATTTTCTTCGCGATTAAACGCGGGTCGTTGAATTTTTGAATAATCTCATGTAATTCCTTATCCAAAGCATGATAATGTAAATCATACTCACTATCATAGTCTTCTAGAATTGCTTTTGATGGATGCCTGACCTGACCGGCACCCACATTAAATGTTTGCACCCAGTTATTAGGGCGGTTTTCTTCTACAACAAACATACCCACTAGGCCCATCGCTAAATGGACATGAGTCTGTACATGACAATGGTAAACAAAAGATCCCGGAACACGAGGGCGAATTTCATAGGTTTTACTCTGGCCCGGCAGTACAAACTTATCACTCGCTTGTGGTACACCATCATTACCTTCGCCAGAGCTATCTACCCAGGGGTGGTCAACACCATGTAAATGAATAGTATGTGGAAAATAATGCGTATTTTCTAACTGTATCCAGATGGTATCGCCTTGCTCCAC
This sequence comes from uncultured Methylomonas sp., assembly GCA_964481455.1. Taxonomy (GTDB): domain Bacteria; phylum Pseudomonadota; class Gammaproteobacteria; order Methylococcales; family Methylomonadaceae; genus Methyloprofundus. Next base: position 7,755 of record CAYZUM010000025.1, read on the forward strand.
ACGAATGACAGGGGAAGGGGCTCTTAATAATGGGTTGGCATCTGTTCCGACAAAGCTGCTCGTCGCCATACCACGTGATTTAGGTGCAAAAACCCACAGGCCGGGTTGTATTCCTGGCGCTATATCAAAAGTTGGCACAAAACCATCAAAATCAGGTGAGTGTCCATTTAATTCTGCCACTTCAAGCTTAATGATAATTAAATCAGGATCACCATCCCCATCCATATCATTTTTCTTAATAATAGCATCTATTGCATAATGAGTATTCATCAATGCTTCCATTGATATATTATTCGTTCCTTTTACTTCCGCTGCAATATCATATGGATTATCAGGACTACAGCGTAATGATTCCTGAATGCTGACACCTTCAATCGTTTGTGCCATACGCCATTCTGGGTCATTCTGATTACAAACCGTTTCCATTTTACCACGGTCTACTTCTACTGTTTTAGGCAAACCCACCACAGCTGACACCGAAAATGGCATCAGCATGACAGCAGCACCCAATAGTATTCCTAAAGGATTTTTCTGCATTATTAACACCCTTGTTAGTTAACTTACTAGTCTTTTGCTTTACCAATAAGCTCATCAACTTTATTTTTAAAACCTTCATGTGATAGGTATAAAGTATATAAGCCCGCCAATAAAAATAATAAATACATTATATAGCCAGTTGTTGTCGTCGCCAAACCTTTACCTGCTACAAAACTCATATGCGCATCTAGATTTTGTGCTTCACCAGCTCCTTTAAGAGTGATGTGAATTAGGTATTTACCTGGCTCAGCCACACCGTTTGGCAATTTTAAAACAATAGTCCCAGATCTATGTTTTTGTGCTGCTTGAAAAAACACCTGCTTACCTTCGGGTTCTTTAGTCACTTCAAATTCTACTGCTCTGTTACGATATCTAACATCCTGATAATCAAAAACCAACTGCGTTAAAGTGCCAGTACTTGGGATATTTCCACAAAATTCTTCGGCTGGAAATGCAAGAGGTTGATAGGCCGTGTAATGAATCCAGTGTTCAGGTTCTAGTTCAAACTTACACTGATCGGTATCTGTACCTGCTGCTCCACCATGTGCCCATAGTGTTGCAGAAAATAGCATGCCTAGCAAAGCTAAAAAACTTTTTCTCATCATACTCATTGTCATAATTTCTTCCTCTATTTAATTATTCTTATCATTCTAAAAATGTTTTTTTTCATTATTGACTTTACAATACTTTAAAAACAACCACAAACTCTATCATATAGAATCCGACAAAGAAAGAACAACGCCATATTAAGTCAATAACGCGATTTCATTATATCATAATCTTCTTATATTGCTATTGCTATCATGCCTCTCTTTCCGTAAAATTTTGGTATCGTCAGCGTTTCCGCAATAACCCTCACACTTCAAGGTTTAAAATATGTCTAATCTTACTAACTCACCTGAATGGTTGACTTTAAAAGAACACCAAAAACAAGTAGATAAAATTCATATTAGAGACTTATTTGCAGTTGACGCTAAGCGATTTGAACACTTTTCAATACAATTTGAAGATTTATTATTTGATTACTCTAAGAATAGAGTAACAGAAAAAACCCTAAAACTTTTATTGGAATTAGCAAATTCATGCAATATAGACGCCCATATTGAAGATATGTTTACCGGTAAACGCATCAACAAAACAGAAAACCGGGCTGTTTTACACACGGCACTACGCAACCGCAGTAATGAACCTGTCTATGTAGACGGTGAAGATGTCATGCCTGAAATCAATCGTGCCTTAGAAAAAATGCGCGTTTTTTGCAAAAGTGTTCATACTGGGGAATGGAAAGGCTATACGGGCAAAACGATTACAGATATTGTTAATATTGGTATCGGGGGATCTGATCTAGGGCCAAAAATGGTCACCAAGGCCCTGACTCCCTATGCCATTAAGGGTATGGGGGTGCATTATGTTTCTAACATAGATCGCGCTGATTTAACGGAAACACTGGAAAAAGTTTCACCTGAAACCACTCTATTTTTGGTGGCTTCTAAAACGTTTAGTACTCAAGAAACCATGGTTAACTCAGAAGCTGCCCGTACATGGTTACTAGAATACAGCAAAGATAAATCCTCTATTGCAAAGCATTTTGTTGCCTTATCGACGCATACTAAAAATGTCGCTGATTTTGGTATAGATCCTAATAATATGTTTGAATTCTGGGACTGGGTTGGTGGCCGCTATTCTTTATGGTCTTCAATTGGACTCTCTATCGCTTTATACCTTGGTATGGATAACTTTGAGAAGTTGCTCGAGGGAGCTCATGAAGCGGACAAGCACTTTCGGAATGAACCTTTTGAATCTAACATTCCTGTTATCATGGCTCTGTTAGGCGTTTGGCACAATAACTTCTATTACTCGGATTCCCACGCATTATTACCGTATGACCATAATATGGAATTTTTTGCTGCCTATTTCCAGCAAGGAGATATGGAAAGCAATGGTAAAAGTGTTGATATGAATGGTGATTTTGTCGATTATCACACTGGCCCTATTATATGGGGACAACCCGGTACAAATGGACAACATGCTTTTTACCAGCTTATGCACCAAGGCACCAAAGTTATTCCTTGTGATTTTCTGGCTCCCGCACAAAGCCATGGCGAAAAAATAGACTCTCATGACATTCTGATGTCTAATTTCCTTGCTCAGACAGAAGCTCTAATGAGAGGCAAAACCGATTCACAAGTCAGAGCTGATCTGGGTGACGGTGCAAGCGAACTTCTCATTTCAGCAAAAGTTTTTGCCGGGGATAAACCAACGAATTCATTTCTTTTCAAAAAGTTATCGCCTCATTTTCTGGGTTCATTAATCGCTTTTTATGAACACAAAATATTTGTACAGGGAAAAATATGGAACATTAATAGTTATGACCAGATGGGTGTCGAGCTAGGGAAAGTATTAGCGAAAGCAATCATGCCTGAACTCAAAGATGATCTACCCATTTCAACACATGATAGTTCCACAAATGGCTTAATGAATTATTACAAGAAGATTCGCTAAACTTGCGTTACTCTTTTTTTCTAGCGCTCAGTTTATGCATTCTGAGCGCGTGTGACTTACAGCAACAGGAGACAACAAAATCACCTAAAAAAGTCTCTAATCTCCGCATAGACAACTCTAAATCAGACAATGCCAGTCAACTTGAGCGAGTAAAAGAAACAGGGATTTTAACAGTTTTAACTCGCTATGATCCAACCACTTATTATGAAGGTGCGCATGGGTTTTCCGGTCTGGAATATGATTTAGTTCAATTATTTGCACGATATCTGAGCGTTAAGGCTGAATTTATTTTGCCCGATACATTTTCAGCTATTTTACAAAAAACAGCTGCCGGAGACGCAGACTTTTCTGCTGCTGGCATCAGCATCACTGAAGCACGTAAACAATTCCTGTTATTTACTCCCTCCTATCAACAAATTAGTGAACAACTGATTTTCCGCTCAGGCACAAAACGCCCTAAAAAAGCGAGTGATCTAGTTCATGGCATCTTAGAGATTGTAAAGGGTACCAGTCACGTTGAAACACTACTGCAACTAAGAAAAAATACACCCCAATTGCAATGGCTAACAAATGAAACTCTGGACACTGATGGCTTACTCTATCTGGTAAACGAACGATTGATTGATTTTACCATTGCAGATTCGACTCAAATGACTTTAATCCGCCGCTTTTATCCAAAATTAAATGTAGCGTTTAATATTAATCCTGCGCGCCACCTTGCCTGGGCTTTCAATAAATCTGACGACTTAAGTCTGTATAATGAAGCGGTCGCTTTTTTTAAGAAAATTAAAAAAGATAAAACGCTTGATCAGTTACTTGAACGGCATTACGGCCACACACTCAATATTAAATATGTTGGTAACTGCACCTTCCGCAATCACCTACAGAGTCGCCTTCCACCCTATAAAGCAATCTTTCAGGAAGCCGCCATTCAACACAACCTAGACTGGCGCTTATTAGCAGCAGTCGGTTATCAAGAATCTCACTGGAATGAAAATGCAGTGTCTCCTACAGGGGTAAAAGGACTTATGATGCTCACTAAAGCCACTGCGCAACAATTTTCAATAAAGAACAGAGCAAACCCTAGAGACAGTATTTTTGGTGGGGCCATGTACTTAAAGCAACGCATTAAAACAATTCCCTCCAGAATTTCTGAACCTGATAGAACCTGGCTGGCATTAGCCTCATATAATATAGGCTATGGACACGTCGAAGATGCACGTATTATTACGCAAAGGCAAGGTAAAAATCCTGACAAGTGGATTGACGTAAAACAATCCCTTCCGCTCCTCACCAAAAAGAAGTGGTATTCTAAAACAAAGCATGGCTATGCCAGAGGTAAAGAGCCTGTCATTTATGTCGACAATATACGCAGTTATTTAGACTTGCTATTCTGGTATACCAATCACAAGGAAATCAAAGAGTCCTCGGCCATGCCTACGATGACTTCTACAGCCGGCAAATAAATACGGCGTGGGTCAAACCTGTGGTTTTAATGCCCTCCCTATTACGTTAACCCCTTATATTTCGGACTATTGCATAACTTGTAACTAAACAATAATCACAGGTTTGACCCACTACCATAAATACAACATGCACGAAATAAACGGCACACCTATATGGAGCTAATTCATTTACCCAATATACAGGAATGGGAATAAAAAAACGTGTTCATTTGACGCAAGATTTTTGTTTGTCTTCGAGGCGCAGAAACAGGCGCATAGCTAGCTACGTAACTGTTTCCGCAACAAAGAAGACGGACAAAAAGACAAGTCAAATGCACACGTTATAAAATCCCCATTCCATAGTAGGTCAATTGATATCCAAGACAACAAAGCGAACATCTCACCGCAGGGATAAAAAAGTGAACAATATAAAAATCAAGCTGGCAGCCCCCTTTATTAGTGATACCTATACTCAGACCCTCGCTACAGCTGCCACAAAAAATTAAGTAGTAAGTTAATAGCATCCTAAACTAAATAGCGGTAGAATACCTTTAATCAGAAAGCAGTGCTTGAACATATAGGCCTTAGTTCCTCGTTATCAGTTGTTATTCTGTTATCGCCATATATTTTTATTTTTTAAGGAGTTGTACAATGGCAACGGGTAAAGTAAAGTGGTTTAACAACACAAAAGGCTTTGGCTTTATAGAGCAATCAGACGGTGGTGATGATGTATTTGTTCACCATTCAGTGATACAAGGAGACGGCTTCAAAACATTAGAACCCGATCAAACAGTTACTTACGATGTAGAAACGGGTGATAAAGGTTTATCTGCCGTTAATGTCGTCGCACAGTAATGATATAGCGCCTCATAAAAGACTCCTTTAAGGAGTCTTTTTTTTGCTTAACGAAAATTCTGGCAATCCTGCTCAAGCAAGGATATATTGATATATTGCTCAACAGTATCCGCCATTAAATCAATACCCTGCTCAGATAGATCATTAAAATTAACCACTTGTATTTTTTTTGCGCCTGCCCAATGTAGCAGAGCCTGCCCCCCCTCAGGTGTATCAAAGATGCCATGCACATAAGTTCCCAATATCTGCTGATCCTCTGAAATCGCACCCTCGCTTTCTCCATTGTCCATTTTAATAACTGGGCAGATTAAGGCTTTTCCGACTGATACCCCTGAATGTATTTCATAGCCTTGCACCATAACATTAGCCATGAACAAAGTTCCCTTAACTAGTTTTAACTGCTTTTCCTTATTTAAGGTTGTACACATATCCAATAGTGCAAGCCCTGAACTTGTTCCAGGCAGTCCTTCAATACCCAGTGGATCATGAATCTCTTTTCCTAGCATCTGGAACCCACCACAGATCCCGATGACTTTACCTCCATAACGTAAATGCCTTAATATTTCAGTCTCCCAACCATTTTCTAGTAACCAAGCCAGATCATCACGAACCGATTTACTGCCAGGTAAAATAATTAAATCAGCTGGCATAGAAGATTCAGCTTGACGACAAAACTGTATATTGACTCCTGGGTTCAAGCGTAGCGTATCAAAATCGGTATGATTACTCATCCTTGGTAAGCGTGGTACGACAATATTAAAGACATGCTCTTGAGAATTTGTTTGTTTAACGGCAACACTGTCTTCTGATTCCAGATATAAATCATGCAAATAAGGCAAAACGCCAAAAACAGGCTTTCCGGTCTTCTCTTCCAACCAGTCTATTCCTGGCTGTAAAATATCAATATCCCCCCTAAACCGATTGATGACAAAACCTAGTACGCGCTGTTGTTCAGACTGACTCAATAGCTCTAATGTCCCTATCAGGTGTGCAAAAACACCACCTCTGTCTATATCCGCCACCAGAATAACGGGACAATCGACCGCTTCTGCAAAACCCATATTCGCCACATCGCCTTGCCTTAAGTTGATCTCAGCAGGGCTTCCTGCTCCTTCGACAATAATGCGTTGATATTGCTTTTGTAAGCGATAAAATGAATCCAGCACAACAGGCATCGCCTGAGCTTTATAGGCGTGATAAGCTTTGGCTCCTAAATTCTTAAACACCTTACCCTGCATAATCACTTGTGCTGTTTTATCCGAGTTAGGTTTTAACAATACCGGATTCATATCAGTATGTGGTTCTAGCCCACAAGCCTTGGCTTGCACAGCCTGAGCACGCCCAATCTCCCCCCCGTCAGCAGTGACCGCACTATTTAAGGCCATATTTTGTGGTTTAAAAGGAACTACTCGTTCTCCCTGCCGTTTATAATATCGGCATAAGCCAGTGACCAATGCACTTTTTCCTGCATCTGATGTCGTCCCCTGTACCATTAATATTGTTGCTTGCATTTATATCCCTTTAATGGCATTCTTGCTGCCTTTGTATACTTAAACCTAACGCCTAATGACTGTTTCACTTGCGCTCTTACTTGCCTTACTTCTTGATGCCCTATTTGGCGAACCTAAAAAAGTGCACCCCCTAGTCTTATTTGGAAACTGGGCGAGCCATATAGAAGAACGCCTTATTCTACCGAGAGCCAAGCCGAATATAAATCAAAAAATAAATGGATTTCTCGCCTTAATACTTAGCGTGTTACCCATTTCAGGAGTAATATTCTTTATAACTCGCCCCCCTATCCTCTATGAACTGTTAAGCCCCCTAATACTCTATTTTTGTATTGCGCCCAAAAGTTTATTGCAACATACGCTAGCAATTTACCAGCCCTTACAAACAGGCAACTTAGCACAGGCAAGGCAAGCTATTGCCATGATCGTTAGCCGGGAAACTCAGCAAATGGATGCCCAGGCAATACGTAAAGCCACCATAGAAAGCACACTGGAAAACGGTGCTGATGCTATTTTTGCCCCTATTTTCTGGTTTGTCGTGGCCGGACCAACCGGGGCTATATTCTACCGATTAAGCAATACTTTAGATGCTATGTGGGGTTATAAAAATAAACGTTATTATCATTTTGGCTTTGCAGCCGCACGTTTAGACGACTTGCTTAACTGGCTCCCTGCACGTTTAACGGCCTTAAGCTATATGCTACTCGGTAATAGCCAGAAGGCATGGAACTGTTATCGAAAGCAAAGTCCACATTGCGAAAGCCCCAACGCAGGTGTTGTCATGAGTGCTGGAGCAGGCTGCTTAAATGTCAACTTAGGTGGCCCAGCCCTTTATCATGGCCAGCTAAAAAGAAAGCCCATACTGGGCACAGAGCGCAGCGCAACGAATCAAGACATCAAGCGCGCCAACCAGTTAATTCTGTTAACAACCTTACTCTGGCTGAGTCTAATTTGCCTGGGAGATAGCCTTGCTTAAACATGGTGGACGCTTGCTAGAAGCAGCAAAACAATATCAAATTCCAGTCGCGGAGTGGCTCGACCTCTCCACAGGAATCAACCCAAATGGTTACCCTATTCCAGATATTCCTGGTTCAATCTGGCAACGACTGCCAGAAGACCAGGATGAACTTATCAGCGCTGCGGAGCACTATTATCAAAGCTCATCAGTTTTGGCTGTTGCAGGGTCTCAAGCTGCCATTCAAAGCCTGCCCTTATTACGTGCACCGGGAACAATAGGCATTATCACACCCTCTTATGCTGAGCATGCTTATGCCTGGGGAAAAGCGGGGCATAAAGTAAGATCCATGACCGTAGATATGGTCGAGCAACACATTCACCTTCTGGATACTCTGATTTTAGTCAACCCCAACAATCCATCGGCTGAAACATTTAGCCAAGATCAATGCCTTAGCTGGCTGGAAACCTTAAATCAAAAACAGGGCTGGCTGATTATTGATGAAGCCTTTATTGATGCCACTCCAGCATTAAGCTTAAGTAAACTATCGCCATTGAAAGGCTTGATTATTCTGCGCTCTATTGGAAAATTCTTTGGCTTAGCAGGGCTACGAGCAGGGTTTGTTTTAGCAGAACACAGCGTGCTAAACGCTTTGAATGAATTATTAGGTCCATGGGCATTGAGTAATCCAGGTCGTTTTGTTTGCACTTGTGCTTTGCAAGACGCGGCGTGGCAAAAAGAAACACGTCAGTTGTTGCAACAACAAGGCCAACGCTTAAATAGATTACTGACACAATACCAACTTAAACCTACCGGCTCCAACCCTCTTTTTCAATGGGTGCAAACAGAACAGGCACTCTATATCCATGAATTACTGGCCATACAGGCCGTTTTTACCCGCCTTTTTAAGCAGCCCGCCAGCGTTCGTTTTGGTTTACCTGCTAATGAAGCGGCATGGCTGCATTTAGAATCAGCATTGCAGATGTATGCAAAATATATATAAGCTAGAGCCACTGCATATTATACCGTAGGTTAAGTGATATTTTTGAGCGTACCGAAACACACTTCACCTATCAGAAAAAGAAAACCGGAAGCTAATTTTACACGGGAATGATTGCTCTGCTTCTTATTCTAAATTTATTGTTCTGGCAGTTTATAGGCTATGACATTACCCGATACCGAATAATGCTCCTGATAGAATAAGTAAAGAAAATTCCACCTTAAAGAATGATCCTCCACGACATTGACAAATTGAGCTGATTTACCTTCCATCTGAGCTTCTTGTCGCATTTTATTCCAGGCAATGGTCGTAATATTCTGGTGTTCGCCAACTGGAATAGACACTAAAATATACAGGCAACTGGCCTCTCCCGCTGCATTAACAAGCTCTGTTTCAAAGTTAGCTGCATCCAGTAGAAATTTTGCCTCTGTATAACGAGAGGTTTGATCAAAATTATGTGTACTGCACCCCACTATTACGAAAGAAAAGGCGATAATAAGCCACGTTTTTAGCGTTTTTAAATACCCAGAACCCGAAAAAAACCATACTCTGCAGGTGAGTTCTGACGTTCATATCCCCTCCCTATCTGTGCTAGTGAATTCAATAACTTCGGCGGAGATAGATAACGTTTGCACAGCATATAGTCCCAGATAGTTTGCCAGCGTCCATTCCTCAAGGAAATCATGTAAAATCTGCGGTCTGCCCTGTAGCCTGTGCTGGCTGTTCAAATCTCGCATAGCACGCGTGTATATATCAGGATGCCCCAGCTGAAAAGAAAGCACCAGAATAGGTGGCTGATTGAAGGACCTTAAAGCGGGAGAAAAGTCGATCCAGAACAGAAAGGAAGAAGTTGCTTCGCCATGAATGGTTTTGACAAACTTGAATTCACTCGGTTTAAGAAAAATCTCTGTTTTGGTCTTGCCTAGATTGGGTTTTGCAGATTTATCTTTATGCATTCTGTGGCTACCAACTTAAGACGGGACACCAGTAAAATAAGCTTCTGGAGAGACTCTACGCTATACTGGCTTTCTACGCATTATTTCAGTAAAAAAGCTATGGAAACTGTCCCGTCTTAAGTTGGTAGCCCATTCTGTTACTGTCAGCAAAGCTAACACTCGATGTTCCAGTTTTCAGCTATAACTGGGCTTGAAGGACCTCGTATTTTGTTGAAATAAAAGTTAAAGTATTGATCTTAAAGGAAAACATAATTTAATCGAAATTAAAAATAGATAATAAAATCAACGCACTACAAAAACTGGAACATCGAGTAACAGGCTTAGTAACAGAATATGGTGAGAAT
>CAYZUM010000026.1:0-17546 GCA_964481455.1 uncultured Methylomonas sp.
GGGACTAAAAATCATCACTTCGCTAAGCTCCGTTTCCCTGATTTTCAGCGGAAGAGAGAATAAAATCCAATAATCAAAAAATTTTTTTAAATATTTGAAGAAAATTCAGAAGAAAATACTACATTTTCAAAATGCCAGAAACCATACAGTTTCGGCCTACCACTGACAAGTATAGACAGACCTCAATACTTTTCTTTAAATTAGGCTATTTTATTGGACGTCTTATATGGCCTTTACATAGAAAAATAAAAAACGTCCAATTTTAGATAGAACCTTTGTATTTAGCAGGCCTGATAGAACAAATTAAGTTTAAGATGACTCACAGCACCTAAAATGATAATGATAACCCTAAGGCAACTCGCAATAAATAACGGTTCTTTTCCTTTTGGCGTGGTCAAAAAATAAGATAAAACAATGCATTACATTGCATTTTCTTAGTCATATTTTTTAAAAAATAGCCGTTAATTTTGCTATTACCATCAATATTACTGATAAATTTCATAAGAAACTCAACAACACCGGCATTGTTGTGATTTTTTTACGACGAAAACCTGTTACAACTTACGTTAGAAACTTATTTTAATGACTTGTAAAAAGTTGATTATTAATGAATTATACCTTCACGCCAAAAGGCAAAAGGACTCTTAAGGTGAGTAGATGTGTATTACTCGATGTTCCAGTTTTCAGCTATAACTGGGCTTGAAGGACCTCGTATTTTGTTGAAATAAAAGTTAAAGTATTGATCTTAAAGGAAAACATAATTTAATCGAAATTAAAAATAGATAATAAAATCAACGCACTACAAAAACTGGAACATCGAGTATTAGCTTTCAACTTCTTAGATTATAGTTAAGTATAGCACGAATAAATAAAATTATTTGATTCACCCTAAGGTGCCTTCTGGCTTTCATGCTCCCCCTATAGTGTCTTTAATTGATTAATAATCTTATTGTTTTTATGACTTACTTCGGGGCTGCTAAACTAGCCTATACTGTGCTGGTAAAACTATCTCAATCTACATCCCTATCGCTATTGAAACTCAGCTTGCACACGTGGCGGCCAGGCAAAAGAAAAATCTTCTCGTTCCAGAGTCAAATTAGGATTATAAGCAGGGTCAACTAATAGGTCCTTATTCCAGCGTTGCTGCATATACGCTACCTCATTCTTAAAACGTTCTTGCTTTTCCGGCGTATCTTCATAACCGCGACTGGCAGACTCATGATGATACAACTCCGCATAAGGTGTCCAGATATTTTGATACCCTTGCGCCTGTATCCGTAAGCATAAATCAACATCGTTAAAGGCTACCGATAAATTCTGCTCATCAAAGCCCCCCACAGCACAAAATACTTCTTTCCTAACAAGCAAACACGCTGCAGTGACTGCTGAAAAACTTTGTACTAAGAGTAAGCGCCCACAATAACCCAGACTATCGCGTATCAAATGTTTATGTGCATGTCCTGCAGCAAAGCCATGCAAACCCAGAATTAATCCTGCATGCTGGATGGTATCATTTGGATAATATAATTTTGCCCCGACTGCACCAACCTCAGCATGAAGCACATGACTCACCATTTCACCCAGCCAATCTTCACTTATCACCTCTAAATCATTATTCAGTAAGGCTATCAATTCTCCTTTCGCTTGCTCTACCGCTTTATTATTGAGTGCCGAGTAATTAAAAGGCCGGTCATCACGAATTACTATAACGCGTGGATCCTCTTGTAGGTGTTGTAGATATCTTAATGTAACGATATCATCACTACCATTGTCAATTATGATCAATTCATAATTCGTATACGTGGTTTTCGAGAAAATACTCTCAACACAGCGGTATAAAAGATGAAAACCATTGCGTGTCGGAATGACTATACTCACTAAGGGTAATTGATCGGGTAATAAATAACGCACCCGCATAGCTCTTGGCAACTTTTTATGCACGGAGACCTTAGCGGGCCGGCGATGCTGCTTTAAAGCATATTCAACAGCTTTCAAAGAAGATATCTGGTACATTACCTTAGCCGAGCTGTATGCCCCTTCACTCCAATGATACAACACACGGGGGATATGGATAATCTGTTCAGCGCTTAACTTTGCAACATAGCGTAACGCCAGATCATAACCTTGAGCACCCTCAAAATATTGATTAAAGCCTTCCAAAGCGAGTACTTGGCTGGTTTTATAAACACCTAGATGGCTGATAAAATCATGTGATAAAAATAGCTCAGGATTCCAGTCAGGTTTAAAGTAAGGCTTACTGTATTTTCCTTGTGGATCAATCTTATCCTCATCAGTATAAATCAGTTGTGCATCAGGGTATTGCCGAATCGTTTTTGCCACCCAGAATAAAGCATCTGGTGCTAATTGATCATGCTGATCCACCACGCTAAAGTAATCTGCTATGACTAATGATAAGCCACTATTTGCAATCGCTGACATTGTCCCATCTTGCTCAGAAAGTATGATTTTAACCCGTCGGTCTTTATTCTTATATAGCTGCAAAAGCTCCCGCACATCATCAGTTGCAGATGCATCACTCGCTAGACATAATTCAAAATGCTCATAAACCTGTTGTAAAACTGAGTCTATTGTATTGATCAAACTTGCTGTATCTGGATTTTTTATGGGTATTAACACGGCAATTTTAGAGGACGTCTGCCAACGCCTGATCTCATCCTTTAGTGTCGTTATAGATTGTGACGTCAACTGTCCATAGGCTGTCCACCATGCATCATAGTTAAAAACATCCAATTCAAGCGGCGCATCGCTCTTCTCGCGCTTATAAAATAAATTTTTAATGACTCTTGGCAAACCTTTGACAATCCGTACTAAGCGGTAGCTTATTTTCCTGTGCACTCGTTGCAACACTTGTTCTAATCGTTGTGCGTCCTTAGTCAGTTCAGTATTTCTATTTTCCAGCTGCTTTACTTCGTTAGATAATTCATTATTTCTTGCAAGTTCATGCTGTAATTGCTCAGACAAAGAAAATAATGCCTCATCCAGCTCGGCCGTATTCTCACCATGAGGTATTGCTAAGGACTGCCTCCCCTTGTGTGTCTCAGCCAGTTGGCGAATATTATCTTGATGGTGTTGCCGTTCTATTACTAACTGGTTTTCTAAGCTATCAATTTTAAGCTGTTTATCATGGTAGGCTGCCCCCGAACTGACTAATGGTTTGGGAGATAATGCGTGAGATGAATCATCGTCTAAAGCGATTTGCGCAGGTCGTGCTTCAACAATATATTGATAGGCAACAGCCTCAGGCGCATGTAATAACTCACGAGCAGCATCTGTCGCCTCAAGACCCGCACTTGCTAAATGCTGAGTAATTGCCTCATCAGCCATATCGTATGTAGTATAGCTAATATCACAACATTCATAGCCAGCCAGCATCAGCATCGAAATTAAACTATCCCGGGTATAGAAATGTAAATGCGTATCATCCAGTATACCGAGTGATTCATAATCAAAATGTCCCTGCATTAGCTCCAGACGTACTGATGCATGAGCTACATTTGGCAACGATACCAACAGAACACTCTGCGCGTGTAAAAAAGGTTTTAAACTCTTTAGCATACGCGCTGGATCTTTTAAATGCTCCAGTACATCCGCGCATAGAACCACATCAAACTGCAGACCCTTAATGTCTGTTAGCCAGGCATTATTATCTAAATCTGCAATAACCGTCTGCTCACAAAAACGTGCTGCCTGCTGTAAAGCATCACCGTCAATGTCTACACCAACAATATTACAGTCCAGGTCTTCTTTTAAATACTGAGATAAATAACCACTAGAACACCCCAGTTCTAGTACTCGCTGATTAGGTTTGATGCGCATGGCCAACCCCATATGCGAAGTATTTTTCTCAGCTGAATTGAGGGTAATATTGTATTTATTTTTACTCATAAAATATTAATAGGAGCTAGCTTACATAGGGGTATTTTTTAACCCACACAAATGAATGGACCGTGTACGTTATAGCCTAACTTGAAAGTAGTTTGCATTTAAATTCACCATTTTAAATGGTTTTATGAATTTTAGGGGGTAGGCTTAAGCCTAGGGTGTTAAATTTGTCTTGCTTTATTATAAATTTATCACGCAGTAAATTGCCTACATTCCTAAGACGTGTAGAGCGGACTTTAGTCCGCATGACGACTTAGTTTGCCGGCACATGCGGACTGAAGTCCGCTCTACAGTTTCTATATGTCCCGTATTTCGCACAGGTATTTGAAGGATACCCAAAACTCTCTATAAATATCACTTAAACTAGCTTATCAGCTTTAAAAAGTGGATGATTATTATTTACTCAGCTCGTTGCATTTTCAGCTTTTGTACATTTTCAAGATTAGCTTTATAAACGGCAACCACTTGGTCAACACCAGAGGCAGTCAATCCACCGTCATTGCCTGCCGCAGTGTAAGTCGCATATATACATGATGCAGACATGAGTGCAGCATTAACCGCTTGTAGATCCGTGCCCTCATCTTTCATTTCATTTGCAAGCGCCAAAAAACGACCATATAACAAATTGTATTCCTGCATTGACTTTTCTACCACGATTCACTCCAGTTAATTAATTTTAATCAGCAATATACTGATTTATTAGGGTACGGGCTTAGGAATGGGAATTAAATAAGTTGTGCAATTATGGCGCAGTATTTTTGTTTGCCTTCAAGGCGCGGTAACAGGCGCATAGCGAGCTACGTAACTGTTGCCGCAACGCCGAAGGCGAGCAAAAAGACAAGTCAGAATGTACACGTTATTTGATTCCCATTCCTTAAGACGGGACATCCCATTTATTGTAGGATCGGTCTTCAACCGCGAAGTAGATTAATGCATCTATCTCAACACGGCTGAAGACCGCTCCCACTCATTGAAATATAATGATGTCGCGCTTTTAAGGTGTAGCCGATTATTACCTTGATAATATCTTAACCCTTTACTGGCTAATGCGCTTATTCCTGCCACATAAAAGGTAAGGCCTGCCACAACCACCATTGCTCTGGAAAAGCATGAATTTGCAATTCAAGTAAGCTAACCAATTGGCGAGTAATATCCTGCTCACTCAAGATTTCTGTCTCTATCGGTGGGTAAAATTTTGCCTGTAAACCATCACGTGACTCAAAAACATAAAAAGGCACAATCAATGCTTTAGAGCTTTTAGCAATTTTCGCTGGTCCTAATGGGAAACGGGCCATTTTCCCCAAGAAAGGTAAGCTTACACAGCCATTCTTATCGCCAGAGTACGGGACATCAATAAAAAGCCCCATCACATGCTCAGCTAAAGCACGATAAATAGGTCTTGCAGAATCACCTTCCACTAGAAATGGACCTCCAAAACATTGCTTTAACCAAGCTAATTTTTTTAGCCGATATTGATACTCTAACTCGGGCAAACCATGTTCATTAGTTTCGCCTCCATCACGAGTAATAGTCCCCACGGAGATACCTTGCGCATTCATAGCCACACCTGCCATCCAGAACCGTCCAAAATGACCACTACTGATAATGATATGCCGTCCAGCTTCCCGAGCGTCGGTAACATAGTGAACGTTTTCCAGTTGTATAAACTGATCTATCTGTTTTTGAGTCTTGCAAGTTCTAAAAAACCAGGTATCCAGTGCTTCGCGTTCAACCATCAGAAAAAAATAGTCTGCGATTTGTGCTAATTCATTCCGGTTTTTATCTGGATAAACACTCTGCATCTGCTGAATAATGACTTCTTTTTCTGTTTCCTGCTTATCACTTCTTAAACGGCCAGAAAGGCTTGCCAATCGATATGCTATATTCTGCGGTAGCTGAGCCAGGAAGGGCAATAAAAAATGGTACTTAAAGCGTAAATTCATTCAGGTTCACTCCATTTATGCTTGATCATACAGACACCTACTTCTGTGCTTGATTGCCTTACTTTAAACTGACAACAACTCATCATTGAATCATAGACATGTGCACTTGTCGTATCGACTAACCAGACTTCCAGACTATATAGCCCAGACAATAAACTTAATTCAGGAATTTCATAAACTATGCCCAGCTGATTTTTATTATCCATGGCAAATAACGGCACATTATCCAATACTGTACTCACACCATAGCACTGTACACCGTCATTTCGTTTTATGATAATGCCTATATGCACATCACTTATCGCTAGACTGTCCTGTTTATAAGCAACAACCTTGACCTGGAAAGTATCGCTTGTACGATACAGAGAAAAATCACCTTCCTGCGTGTGACTATTCAATAAAGTAGCTTCTTGTAAATAGGCCGTTAACTGACTTTTATCGATTTTTTCTTCACCTTTAAGCGGAGCTGGTTTTGCAATGGATAGACAATTTTGCATGCGCACATGATCATTATACTGGTCGATCACATCACCGCTTTCACCTTGAACCCTTATCATACCTTTGTCTAACCAGATGGCACGTTTACACAGTTCTTTGACATGATAAAGGCCATGCGAGCAAAATACTAAAGCCCTACCTTGCTCCTTGAACGCCATCATGCGATCCATGCTTTTTTTCTGAAAATGCTGATCGCCCACTGATAAAGCTTCATCGACTACCAATATATCTGGCTCTACCGATGTCACTACCGAAAATGCCAAGCGCACAAACATTCCTGATGAATAGGTTTTAACGGGTTGATTAATAAAATCAGCTATCTCAGAAAAATCAATGATTTCATCCACCTTAGCTGCAATTTGCTCAGCATTTAAGCCTAGCATTGCGCACCCTAAATGAATATTTTCCAGCCCTGTAAAATCAGGATGAAAACCTGACCCTAATTCTAAAATGGCCGATACACGCCCCTTAACAATGAGTTCACCCTCAGTTGGTTGCATCGTGCCTGCTAATAATTTTAATAAGCTACTTTTACCTGCACCGTTATCACCCACAACACCTAAAATTTCACCGGGTTCACAACGAAAACTGACACCGCGAAGTGCCCAGAACTTTTCATGATACTGCCTTCTGAAGAGCAGTTCTTTTAAACTATCAACTGGTTTTTGATAACGCCGATATGCCTTACCCAGGTCTGTTGCGATTAAAGCGCTCATACAAATTCCTTGGCACGCTCTATCGTTTTTTGAAAGAAATAAACACTAAACACTAATAACAGCAAAGCAAGAGCTGCTACATAGACCACTCCGATATCGGGTAATTCTCCTCGAAGAATCAGTGCTCGATACGCATCCAGCAAATGGTACATCGGGTTAAGATTATTTAATGGCAAAAATCTGACAGGAATCATGCTAGCTGGATAGAGAATCGGGGTTAAAAACATCAACATTGTCAACAATAATCCAAGTGCCTGACGTAAATCCTGAATAAAAACCGATAAAATTGCGAGTATGTACCCTATAGCAACACTTAAACAGACCCTGACAACAATCAAAAGGGGTAAAAATAATAAATAATAAGAAATCTGATTTAGCAGGAAAAATGCGGCTATGACAATAATCACCAATGCAATCACCTCGGTTACCACAGTGGCTAACATTGGAACCAAGGGTAAAAAAATAACGGGCAAGGTAGACTTATGGATCAAAGAACTGTTAGAAAACAATGAATTACTTGCAGCCAGCACTGCATCCTGAAAGGCTAAAAACGGCATCATCGCTGTCATTAAATACAGCGCAAAATGGTAAGAATTATCCATCCCGGGTATCCTTACCTTCATAATCACTGAAAAGACAAATGAATAGACAATAACCATCATTAATGGCTGCAGAAACAACCAGAAAACGCCCATTATTGTACCTTTATAACGACTAGCAAGCTCACGAATAATTAACAGACGCAATGCATACGTGTGAGAAAATATATTTTTTACGATGGACAAGAATACTACCTAAACTGATCTGATAGAAATCTTCGGAATGAGGCAACAAACAACAATTTTGATAGTGTGCGGCACTCCGAACAAAGGCCAGTACTTTACCACAAAAGACCGTTATTATCATAGCATAAACAGCTCAATATTGTTTTTCTACACATAGGGAATATGCAGCCCCCCATTGAAAGGCTCAGGCTTCGCAGGAAATAAATTTTAAGAATTGCTAAACCTGTAAATTATCACAGATAAGCAATTTACCCTATTTTAAATAATCATCATTCCAACCGTTATATTGACTTCACAAAGTCACGGTTACACATTTTTCATTATTGCCAATAAACACCCTACTAAACCACACGTAACGAGCTATATATCTATCTCTGCGACTTGGCTATCGACCGTCAGCAGCTCGCTGTTTTGTCCTCACCTTTGAAAGTACTAAAGAGACACCAATAATTTTTGTGGGTGATAGATTAATCCGTGTTATTGTATTAAATTGATATTACAATTTAAGACATATATTTGTGATCGGCATGCAAGCAAGCTCCTATACAAACACTAAAATTAATTCAAATGAAAACGGCAAGGACAAACCGGTAAAATTTATCCTATTGTTATTACTAGCAACTGCAACCCCCTTTATTGCCGGCCCAATCCTGCGAACAGTTTATTCAGGCTCGGACATTGCGCAACAGCTTTTTTATTTCGTGTTAATGGCCGGCGGATATCATCAAGTTGCTTCCGTTTACCTTTATTTTGATAATGATGCCAAAAAGATTATCAATCAACATAAGTGGTATTTTTATTTTTGGCCGCTAATGATTGCGACAAGCATTATGCTCTTTTATATAGCCGATATCATGTGGTTAGAAAGTTATCTTTTGCAAATCTATGCAATGCTTACAATTTATCATTATCAAAAACAGAATATCGGAGTCTATAGCCTGCTAGTCCCTGCTATCGGATCAGGTCGCATGATGCCACTAGAACGCCATTTGATTATGGGAGGTGCTGTTGTTGGAATGCTTATATTTACATGGCCTATAGATCGAACACTTTTTCAAGGGACAATCTTATCCACTTATAAGGAAAGTGTTACTTATTTCAGCTTAGTACTATTATGTCTGTTAACGCTATACACAACCTATTATGTTAGCAAATACTATTTATTTACTAAGCCATCAAAACGTCAGTACTTAAGAGCCGCATTATTATTGGCACTGGTTACTTTTTTCTGGCCAATGTTTATCATTGAAGATAAGCAAACTGCTTTCTTTATGTATGCCACTGCCCACGGCCTACAATATTATGTATTTATTGCCATTGCATCTTTTAATGGCCATAAAATACGGCAATTATTAGTGTCTGACCACCTTAAAGGAGTATTCTTACGCTATTACAATTTAATACTTTTTGTTGTCCTGACAGTGGTATCTGCCTATTTATGGAAACAGCTATACCTTGTCAATCCTTCACCCGTTTTTACCCTGACTGATAATGAAGTGAAAAAAGCAATTTTTGGCTTTGCCAGCAGTATATCTTTAATACATTACTGGGTAGATGGAAGAATGTGGAAAATGCGCCACAAAGACTGCCGGGAATTTATGCAGAGTAAATTTAGTTTCTTATTTTAACTCGTATAAAATACCACTATACTCACGTGGGTAGTGGGTCAAACCTGTGATTATTGTTTAGTTACAAGTTATGCAATAGTCCGAGATATAAGGGGTTAACGTAATAGGGAGAATATTAAAACCACAGGTTTGACCCACTACCGTCTTTTTGTCCGTCTTCAGTGTTGTAGAAATAGTTACGTAGCCTGCTATGCGCCTATTTCTACACCTTGAAGGCGAACAAAAAACCTGCGCAATATGGGCGTTTATTTATGACGTGTTACCTTAGCTTTACTCCGTTATTAAAATAATTTATTTATGTCATTAGAATCATCAGCTCATCAGCATGATGCATTACTGTCACTGATCATACCCTGCTACAACGAAGAGGAAGTTATCTCAGCAACAGTCGAGCAAATTAAACACTTTTGCTCTGAACTTGTTGACATTGAAACTGAGCTTATTTTTGTGGATGATGGCAGCCGGGACCAGACACTTTGTTTATTACGTGAATACGCTGCTCAAGACCCACGTATAAAGGTTATTTGCTTTGCACGAAATTTTGGCCACCAGATTGCGGTAACTGCTGGAATAGATGCTGCTAGAGGAGATGCCGTCGTACTCATAGACGCAGACTTACAAGACCCCCTTGAAGTGATACATCAGATGCTAACGAAATGGAGAGCAGGGTATGATGTCGTGTATGGCCAAAGAATAGAGCGCCAAGGTGAGTCGATTTTCAAGCGCATCAGTGCACGAGGTTTTTACCGCTTACTCAATAAACTTTCTGACACCCCGATACCTCTCGATACGGGTGATTTTCGCCTGATGAGTCGTATCGTTGTCGACTCCCTACGCGCGATGCCCGAACAAGATCGCTTTGTACGTGGCATGGTCAGCTGGATTGGCTTTAAGCAAATAGCAATACCCTATACCCGCGTCGAACGACAGGCAGGTTCAAGTAAATACCCTTTGCGAAAAATGCTACGCTTTGCCACAGATGGTATTTTATCCTTTTCAACAAAGCCCTTACAAATGTCAATTGGGCTAGGTATGTTAGCGGCCCTTATCTCAATAGCAGGAATCTTTTATGCCATTGGCATGCGTATTTTTACTGATAATTGGGTTGAAGGCTGGACAGCATTGATGATTGCAATATTGTTTCTTGGCGGTGTACAACTGATTTGCGTCGGCATTCTTGGCGAGTATATTGGTAGAATATACAATGAAGTAAAACACCGCCCTTTATATGTCGTTGAAGAATACTTAGGGTTTGCAAA
This sequence comes from uncultured Methylomonas sp., assembly GCA_964481455.1. Lineage (GTDB taxonomy): Bacteria > Pseudomonadota > Gammaproteobacteria > Methylococcales > Methylomonadaceae > Methyloprofundus. Next base: position 10,733 of record CAYZUM010000026.1, read on the forward strand.
CAGCGAACCAACTCTTTCTCGCAGCCCATCAGTCAATCGTAAATGAAAACGGGACACATTATTCGTACCAGCATAGGCATTGGCTGTGCAACTTTTTTTGTTTGGCTGATCGCAACTCAAATAGACGTAAGCGAATTAGAAGATGCTTTTCGCAACACAAGCCTCGGCTGGCTTGTTGCTGCTCTTGCCGCCTTTATCACTGGCTATGCATGCCGCATTGCGCGGTGGCGTAGAATGCTTGCGCAAGATAATGCCGACCTATCCTGGAGTCAATGCGCAGGACCATTACTGGCTAGTTTTGCTGTTAATAATATTTTACCCTTTCGCTCAGGTGATATCATGCGCGCTTTCGCCTTTAATCGCCAATTAGGGACAAGCTCTGGCATAGTGCTAGCATCTCTTTTTGTCGAGCGCCTGCTTGATTTACTCATGGTCTTACTGCTCTTAGGCACAACACTATTCGTCTTCAGTATAGACTTAGAAGATTTTTCTGGCCTTGGTAGTATTCTGTTGATATCAATATCATTATTCATTTTAACGCTGTTACTATTCCCCAAATTATTAGCCCCCCTTACATCTACCGTGAACATGCTAATCATTAGGCTTGCCCCCCGCTTAGGTAAAAAATTAGCGGCTGAAATCAATAAGGGCATGAATACACTAACACTTCTTGCTAATACAGGGACTATGATAAGTCTCATTGCCTGGTCCTGCATTGTATGGATAGCCGAGGGAACTGTCTTCTGGTGTGCTGCTTTAGCCTTACCTGGGCTGGATAATCCACTCGCTAGCTGGCTGGCATTACCCGTTGGAACCCTCGCTACATTAATTCCCAGCACACCTGGTTATATTGGTACTTTTGACTTCTTCACGATTAAAGCAATGAGGGCCCTTGGCAATACAACGGCCCTCTCAACAGCTTATGCTTTACTCGTTCATTCCTTACTCTGGTTTCCCCCTACTTTAACAGGTGGCCTATATCTTTTCTTTTTTAACATTCGACAATCACGCACTAAAAAATTATATGAGAATTAATTCCCAGCCTCATACTGCAATCGTTGGTGCTGGATTTTCAGGCCTCGCAGCGGCTTATGAACTTGCTAAACAAGGTTTTGCCGTGACTGTCTTTGAAGCAGAAGCAGAAATTGGCGGGCTTGCTTCTGCTTTTGATGTACAAGGGGAAAAGTTAGACCGTTTTTACCATCACTGGTTTACAAATGATAAGCATGTGATGCAATTAATAGATGAATTAGGCCTAAATGATCGTATCAGCATCAACCCAACAAATACGGGGGTTTATTATGCTAATAATTTTTTTAAATTATCAACCCCCTGGGATTTGCTCAATTTTTCACCTCTGCCATTCTGGGACCGTATAAGGCTAGGGCTGCTAGCTCTACGTGCAAGACGCGTGAAAAACTGGCAAGACTTAGAAAATATAACCGCAGCAGAATGGCTAAAGGATCTAGGGGGGGGGAATGTTTACCGCATCGTATGGGAGCCATTATTAAAAGGAAAATTTGGCCCAGTAGCCGACCAGATCTCTGCCGTTTGGTTCTGGAATAAACTAAAATTAAGAGGTGGTAGCCGTGGAAAAGGTGGAGAAGAACGCCTGGCTTACTTTAAAGGGGGATTTGTCGCACTTGCTGAGGCCTTGGCAGAACGTATTGAGAACTTGGGCGGCCAGATAAAAACCAACGCAAATATTTCAGCTATTTACCCCGTTAATAAGCAATGGAAACTGATCAGCACACAAGGCGAACAGCTTGCTGATAACGTCATTGTCACCACCGCGTTACCGATCGCGGCAGACATGATTCAAAATTGGGCGCCAGCTAGCTACCTGGCACGCTTACGACGCATTCACTATCTCGCTAATGTTTGCCTTGTTCTGGAATTGAAACACTCCCTTTCAGAAACTTACTGGTTAAATGTCAACGACCCTAGCTTCCCTTTTGTCGGCATCATTGAGCATACTAATTTTGAACAAGCGGAAACTTATTCTGGACGACATATCGTATATTTATCCAAATATTTGCCTCATACTGACTCAATATACCAGATGAATGATGATGAAATGCTGGACTTTGCCTTACCCTATTTACAGAAAATGTTTCCCGAATTAAGACGTGAATGGATATTAGCTCATCATCTATGGAAAGCCCGTTGGTCACAACCCGTAGTAGAAAAACAATACAGCCAACTCATTCCAGAGGAAGAAGGTCCCTGCCCCGGATTTTATTTATGTTCAATGGCACAAATCTATCCAGAAGATCGAGGTACCAATTATGCAATAAGAGAAGGTCGTAGTCTTGGCAAACGCCTAGCAAACAAATTACGGCAAATTCATGCATAACACAAGCTATACAACACCTAAGCAGCTTACCACCGACCCTCAAACGAGCCACGCTGGGGGGTGGTTTATTTTGATTATTCTTGTCGGCTCTATCATTCGCTTAGCCATTGCTCAAAGAGGGTATAATTTTGATATTGCATCGTACAGAATTGTTGCTGATATCCTCGTAAAGGATGGTAATGTCTACGTGGAAACACAAAGGTATAACTATGGGCCTATATGGTTTTATATTTTATCCTTCCTTGACTATCTACCTTTTCCAGTGGCAGATCCATTGTTAAGCTTACGCTGGAAGGTGAGCTCTTTTTTAACGTTGACAGATATTGGCATTGCGACGTGCCTCTTTCGCTGGTATGGGGTTAAAGTCGCCTGTTTATTTTTTCTAAATCCAGTTTCAATTATTATTACTGGATACCATAGTCAATTCGATAATCTAGCCATTCTAGTGGGTTTAATCAGTCTTAAAACAATGGAAAAAGATGCCGCTAATACTTTTACACTCAAATCTTTCGCTGGATTATTATTACTAGGCTTATCCCTGTCTATCAAACACGTCCTCTTTCTTTTTCCTCTTTGGTTAGCGTTTAAAATGACTAGGTGGCGCGATAAACTATTCACAATAATAATTCCATATACTCTCTTTTTAGCCGCTTTTCTTCCTTTTCTGCCGGAAGGAGGTAAGGGAATACTCAACCACGTATTTTTTTATCGCGGCTTCTCTAATGCTCCTTTCTGGATGGGAAGTGCTCCCACTGTTATCGTCGATAAAGTGCCTATCTTTATATTATTCATAGGGACATTAACCCTTTTTGGCTTATTTTCTCGCTCAAAAAAGCCACTTGAAAGCTTGTTTATCTATAGTATTTCACTCGTTGTGTTTTCATCAGCTGTGGCTAATCAATACCTGGCTATCTGCATCGTTGCCATTTCTGTCCACTGGAATTTAATGTATGCAGTTTACAGTATCGCCGGATCACTCTATCTGCTGGCATCTGGTGATGGAATGCATATTAAATTTTTGCAACACTATTTAGGCAACAATGGGAATACAAGCGTCATTGGCTATAAAGAACTTATATTCCTTCTCTTTATGGGTTTACTTCAGCAGTTATTGAGCAAAGATAAAAAACAATATTTGTCAGGCCAATGTGTGAAATATTTCAACCATATAAAAAATGAGCTGATATTACAAATAAAGTCACCATGGTGATCTATAGTTTTCAGAAAAATAATGTCACGTCTTCCTCCCCTAAAAAGGGCACTACCCGTAATTTAAGGTAATTCGCAACACACACTCATTTTGCTTGATCTTTTGTCCGCCTTCTGTGTTATAGCAATAGTTTCGCAGCCCCCTATGCTACTATTTCCTACGTTTTGAAGACAAACAACAATCCTGCTCCATTTGGGTAGGTTATTTAGGTGCGCGTTACCATAAAAGTCAGGTACGTACCTCGAAAATAGCGATTGACAATAGATATCACTTAGATCCTATTGCGAATAAGCTGTTACAATCTTAATTATTAACAAAAATATTTAGTGTAAACATATGACTGATAATGAATTAAAAGAGTTAGTTGCAAGCATTGCCATTTCACAGAAAAAAACAGATAAACAATTAAGAGAAACAGATAAACATTTAAGAGAAACAGATAAACATTTAAGAGAAACAGATAAACAATTAAAGGAACTAGGTAAACAAATAGGTGGCCTAGGCAGAAAATTTGGTAGTTTCACCGAAGGATTAGCCTTGCCTTCTATGGAGCATATTCTACGGGAACGCTTTCATATGGAAGTTGTTAGCCCTAGCGTGCGCGCCGAGAAAGCAGGTAAAAATTATGAGATAGATGTTTTAGCCTATGCCAATAGCTCTGTAAATGAAGTGTATGTCGTAGAAGTAAAAAGTCATTTGCGTGAGGAAGGCATTATCCAGCTACAAAACATTATGAATCATTTCAGGCAGTTGTTTCCTGAACATAAAGACAAAAAAGTTTTCGGCATTCTGGCTGCAATTGATATGTCTTCGGCTCTAAAAGAGCGTGTTTTATCGCTTGGATTTTATGCTGCAAAAGTCAAAGAAGATATATTTTCTCTGGACATTCCTGAAGATTTTCATGCTAAGGCATATTAACACTGCCAAAAAGACAGGCAAAGCTTAATGGGCATAGCCTCCATGGCTCTCGTGACAATTCATGGCAACAATCACATCACTAGAAAGTAGAGTTGTTCTTGTGAATTAAAAAATAAAACCTATTTAAATTCAATAGATTAAAATAATGCGTTTGTCAGAAAACTAGATGAAATGCAATTTTATCCAATTTCTTCATAAATAAAGCACACTAAAAAACATAACATACTGATTATTATTGAATATTCAAAAGAACAACTCTAGTACCTGAGCATCATTAATTTAACGAATATTTTGCACGTAGAATTTAATTATCTCCAAGAAAAAATGTTTTTGTAAAATCATATTCAAATTCACCCGAATGACATTAAATTATTAAATTCTTTTAAAAAAGTTAAATCAATTTTACATGAGTACCCTAAATAACCGAGAAAATAGGGAGTAGGCTTTAGCCTAGGGTGTAAAATTTGTCTTGCTTTATTATAAATTTATCACACACTAAATTGCCTACATTGCTTGCAGTTTTTTTATTATTCTAAAATCATTTACAAGAATGTTTTCCAGCTAAATATCATTTCAGATTGCACGAAAAGTGTATGATGGAAATGAGCCTATTAAGGAATGGGAATCAAATAACGTGTGCATTCTGACGTGTCTTTTTGTTCGCCTTCTGCGTTGCGGAAACAGTTACGTAGCTAGCTATGCGCCTGTTACCGCGCCTTGAAGGCAAACAAAAATACTGCGTCATAATGCACAACTTATTCAATTCCCATCCCTAAGATAAAGATTTAACACCCTAGCTAAAGCCTACTCCTTCTATCCGTTCCGTCTTAAGTTTGTAACCAAATAATAAGCTTAACATTCAAAAAAATCATATGACCTCATATCTGGCTATCATTCAGCCTAATTACTCAGAAAAAATAAACCATATTCGCGCAATTTTTGCATTCTGGATTTTTGTTTTTCACTATTATCACTTTATTGCCCATTCTTTTTTTACGCCACTGAATAGCTCAAACCCCTTACTATTACTTATTTATCATGGGTATTTTAGTGTCTATTTGTTTTTCCTACTCAGTGGTTTTTTATTAGCCAAGGCTTATTCGGAAAAACTTGACTTACAAAGCTTCTTATTTAAGCGTATAGGCCGCATCTTTCCAGCCTACTACCTTTGTATAGCGGTCTATTACCTTTTTTTTATAACAGGAACTCCCAATTCTGAATTACTGTTAACTGTTTTTAGTGCTAATCTTGGAGCTTACCCTACAACAATCGGGCACTTGTGGTTTATAAACCGCTTATTAGAGTGTTACCTTTGCTTCCCCTTGCTATGGTGGATAGCTCAAAAAACAGGACAAACTGGTTTGATTCTGATTTACTTACTTTGCCTATTTGGAGGAGGGTATTGGGTGATATATTTTCAAGTGCCAATACCAGACTACTATTTCTCTTTCGTACTCTGTTTTAGTTTTTTTGTAGTCGGTATATTGACAACATTTTTATCAGAAAAATCAATACAAATACACCTTATATGGATAACTCTGTTTTTGTTTGGATCTACTCTCGTGTGGTTTCATCACAGCACTTGGCAGACGCCCTTAGACTATTCATGGATGAGTGTTTTATGGCTTAATTTTATAGCGGTGCTATTTTCTGTCGTCATAAGAGCCTATTTATTTCTTCCTGTCTACATGCCCCATTTTATTTCCATAATGTTACGAAAACTAGGAAATATAAGCTATTCATTTTATTTATATCATTTTCTGGTGATACAGTTTTTTATTCAACATAAAGAATTATTAAGTTCATATAACAGTATTAATTTTTTTGCTTTATTATTAATATGCATTATGACAGCAATATTTTTTCAGCAATTATTAAACATTTTTTTTAGCTTGATTTCAACTACGTGGAACCTGATATCTGGCCTATCCAACGAAGGCAAAACATAATGAGCGGAGAACATGCCCTAGCTATTTCCGAAACAGCAATAGCCTAAAGCATAACACACCTCCAAGGCTTTAACCGTCTTTCATCATATCCAGAAAAAATTAGTTATTAATATTTTTATATGATCAATACCTTCGCCAAATTGGATTTAATTTTTCACCATGAAGGGCATGAAGTTGCTTTCAATCAATGTGTTATATGATTATTGAAGAGGATATTCTTATGAATGATAACACTTTGTTTTTCTTCAGGTTCTTCATGAACTATATGGTGAGTTTTGTTTTTGGCGATGGTATTGATGATTCAAATATTTAATGTTTCAGTTGTAAGGTAAGGCGCAATCAATAAACTCCCCATATTGCGCAGGATTTTTGTTTGTCTTC
>CAYZUM010000027.1:0-17242 GCA_964481455.1 uncultured Methylomonas sp.
GACTAAAAATCATCACTTCGCTAAGCTCCGTTTCCCTGATTTTCAGCGATTGTGTACCGCCTTAAAATGATAGCCGACATAAGTAGCTTCAGTAAAACGAAATGCAACCTCGAACACACTAGTCATAAGTGTTGAAGGTTTAGGGTTTAGGGTTTAGGGTTTAGGGTTTAGGGTTTAGGTCATTATGGCATTTATTAGCTTAAGAATGGGCACGAAATAAGGGGAGCAACTGTGTTGTGCCCATTCCTTAATTAAAGCTTTGGCCAGGCATAAAACCGGCAGTCTGGAAAATGACTACAGCCTATATAATTTTGGCCAATTTTCTTACCTCGGATAGCAGTACGCACTTCAAGCGGATAATGACATTTTGGACAAAGGTCACCTGCCTGGTATTGTTTTTCTGAATGAGAGTCTGGATTTATAACGTGACTTAAAGGAATAGGCGTTGATGGATACTTTGTTTGAGGCGTTTTAACCTGTGTAATCATGTTATTAAGCAACAATATTTGTTGCTGTAAAAAGCCTTTAATATCCTGTCCTTTATTATGCGCAATATCATCCAGTTGCTGTTCCCACTGTGCTGTTAAGAGTGGATCTTTGATCGTATCAGGGACAGCATCAATCAAATCAAACCCAAGCTGTGTTGCTTTGAGTGATTTCTTTTCTGCAATCATAAATTTACGCTGGAACAATGTTTGAATGATATTAGCACGGGTGGCTTGCGTACCCAATCCCGCCGTTTCTCTCAATATCTTTTTCATGACCTTATCGGTTACTTGAGTACCAATCGTTTCCATGGCTTTTATCAGCGTGCCTTCGGTGAAATGCTTAGGAGGCTGAGTTAATTTATCTAACAGCTTGAGATGATCACAACGTAATTGTTCGCCTTTTTTTACCGCAGGAAGTTCCTGTTTATTATCTTCACCGGCCAGTTTAGGAAAACGTTGTTTAATCTCTGTTTCAAGTACCTGTTTCCAGCCTTTGACACGCGCTATACGCCCACTGGCTTTAAACTGGTCTGAATCAATCGTGACCATGATAGTGCTTTGATCATACTCAAAATCAGGAAAGAACTGGGCAATATAGCGCCGTCGAATCACATTATAGACGTTCAGTTCTTTGACATTAAGACGCGTAATACCCGGTGTTGCCTGAGTGGGAATAATAGCATGATGAGCGGTGACCTTTTTATCATTCCAGACTCGGGATTTCTGTGCTTTATTAGCCTGTGCGATAAGGTCACAAAGACTCGCATCGTTTTTACACAGCGCTTGAAGTATCGTACTGACATCACTCAATTGGCTGAGCGGCAAATATTCACAATCACTTCTTGGATATGAAGTCAGTTTATGAGTTTCATAAAGAGATTGCGCAAGATTCAATACTTCCTGAGCACCATAACCCCAGCGACGCGAAGCCTCTTGTTGTAGACCAGATAGATTATAAAGTAAGGGCGGTGGCTGTTTTTTTCTAGCGGTTGTCGCGGTTGTGACTAAACCTTGTTGATTTTGACAGCGATCAATAACGGACTGGGCAATTTGTTTGTCCAGACACTGTTTTTGCTTTGCACCCTGCCCTGTGGATATTTGCTCAGGAAACTGCCATTTTGTGTCTAGTAATTCACCCGCAATCCCATTATTGGTTTTAAAATAAGCCAAAATTTCATAATAAGGGACTGGTTTAAAATTTGAGATTTCACGATCCCGCTTGACGATCAATGCTAATGTGGGCGTTTGCACTCGACCGACTGAGCGCACTTGTCGATCATTCGCTAATAAGGTAAAAGCCCGGGTTAAATTCATGCCGATTAACCAATCAGCCCGACCTCTAGCCAAACCTGAATGATACAAAGGTTCCGTTTCTATACTGGGTCGAATCGCGTTTAGTGCGCGCTGTATACTGACTGTATCCAAAGCAGATAGCCATAAGCGACGCGTTGAGCCGGAATAATTAAAATAGTCCAGAACCTCACGAGCAATGGTTTCCCCTTCACGATCAGCATCCGTTGCAATCACCACGCTATGGCTGCGTTTTAATAGCTTTTTTAAAACCGTCAATTGTTTACTTGTCGATTTTTTTGCCGACATTTTCCAATCCTGGGGCACAATCGGTAAATCATTTAATGACCAGCGCTTATACTTAGAATCATATTCATCGGGGGGAATCATTTCCAGTAAATGACCAATACACCAGCTGACAACCACTGTATCGCTCTGAAGATAGCCATCATTACGTTGATTAGCGCCCAGAATACGAGCGATATCACGGCCTTGTGAGGGCTTTTCACAAAGATAGAGTTCAAATGTGTTTTGTGCTCTTTTAACCAAAGTAGAATGATCTCGATAGTGACCAAGGCTGATTAACCCGAGGTATTTATTTAGGCCGTTATGATACCTTATTTAGGCCTTTTTCCTGTGTTACCACTTTTAAAATAGCGATACACTATTCTAAATCAATATTAAAGAATTCACGGCGGGGATTAGTACGACTTGGACCAAAGGCGATATGAAGTGCTGACTCTACTTTTCAGCAGTCATGACAGCTACCGATGTAGACTGATTTAGATAAGCGAGTTGGACGTTTATTTATTTCCATCTCCCTAAGACCAAAATTAAAAGGTTCTTAAATTATACAAGGTATAAATTCTCAGATAAATAATTTCCACTTTAAAAAATTAAATGTCATTTTTTCAGTCATTTATGAAATAAGGTTTGGAAATTAAATACCTGAAAGTCTATAGTTTAGGTATTGATGTAGAGTCTATTTGGTTGATTGGTAACGCAGGTAAAGTAGGTAAAGCAGGTAAAGCATGAATATTTGTCAGTCAGTTCAACTAGTAATAAATTACTTAGTTTATGTAGTATAAAGGGCAAGCACTTTTACATATTAATCTTGTCACAGTAACTAAAGCTTTTGATTAAGATGGTAGTCGTTAGATGTTAAATTATTATTCGTTGATAACTAGCGAGTCCTTGCATGGAACAAGATGGTTTTGGTAAAGATTAGAGAGAGAGAGTAATTGATTAACCACTGACAAGAGAAACCTGTCAGCAATTGTTTATAAAGTATCATTGGGGTGAACGACGGGGCTCGAACCCGCGGCAACCGGAATCACAATCCAGGACTCTACCAACTGAGCTACGCTCACCATAATGTAGATACTTTAATAGATAATGGTACGCTTGGCAGGAGTCGAACCTGCGACCCTCGGCTTAGAAGGCCGATGCTCTATCCAGCTGAGCTACAAGCGCAAAATTTTGGTCGGGGTAGAGGGATTCGAACCCCCGACATCCTGCTCCCAAAGCAGGCGCGCTACCAAACTGCGCTATACCCCGATACATTTAAGATTACACTACGCTAGTAGTTAGTGCCTTAAAGAGCTGACTATTATAGCTGTTTTTTAAACACCGTCAATAATTATTTTAGCATTTTAAAGTTTATTTTTAACGAATTGGTAAATCTCTTCTGTTTTAATATCTGCACCATGCAAAATTGCTTCCAGCTCTACTAGTTTCTCATCGGCGAACGCCTTATCTTTTAGGCTAGCAGTATTAATATAAACATTTAAAGCAGCACTTTTTAGTCCGGCATACGCAGACATAACAGCCACACCAGCATCACTAATCACATGCAAACTACCTTTATCAGCGGCTTCTTGGCTTAGCTGAATGGCCTCTGCACACGCTCTGGCACAGGCTAATGGCACTAACGTCGCATCTTTTAAAACAAGTTGAATTTGTTCGCTACGCGATGCTTTTTCTGGCTCTGTTTCTTTTGCTAAACCATATGCCGCCATTAACTGATCAAATATATCAACATCGGCCTTAATCATTGCCGTTAATCTCGTGCGTAACAGCTCTGCCTTACTGAATAAAGCCTGCATCTCCGCTTCGACTTCTTTATACTTTGGCTTTCCTATCGTTAAATTACAAACCATACTGGTTAAAGCAGCAGATTGCGCGCCCAATAATGCGGCTGCACTCCCTCCGCCTGGCGTGGGTGCTTTGCTTGCTAGCTCATCCAGATATTGCTCAATAGATTTTTCTTTAATGTTGTTCACACCATTCCTTATTCATTTAATGTCTCTATTTTTTCAGCTCAATCTATTTATTCGCCAAACAATTCGTTAGCCTCCCCATACCATCAAACTTACACGTTTCTTTTTCATGAATTTCCAGAATATTGAATGGTGGCACTAAAACCACTCTATAGCGCTGTCCATCATCAAGCACTACAGTCGGAATAGTCAACTGTGCTATAGCCTGATCGTAAGTCACTTCGCCAGGAAATACTTTACATTGATTTAAAAATTTGGGAGCATTTAAAATGCTGGCATTATTACCAGTGGTAATTAACACGTTCAATTCTGCGTATTTTATATTTTTCATATTGGAAAATATATTTACCCAGTTTTTTTCTTGTTCACAGGGAACGCTGATCAGATAAAAGGGGGTAGAAGTTAAATTTGAATGATTCTCTAAAATACTAAGCCCAAACGATTCAACTAATCCTGCCACTTCGATACTACTGGGTGGATCATCAAAACCAATCAAAATTTGTCCAGCCACAAAGTCAGCTGAATAGACTGCTGTAGTCCATAGATTTAACATCAATGTGAACAACATAATTTGGAGTGATTTCATATTGAGCGACTCATTGTTAATTTATTCGAATTACGGCAAAAGTTACCTTGCCTGCCATGCCCTTTTTCCGCATCTGTCATTTATTTTGAGTGTACCACAGCGCATGTCTGCCAACTGAATTAAATTATTCACGCCGCCAATTTGTACCCGTGGCAACATCTTCCAGGACAACTCCCCGCTGCTTTAAGTCATCACGAATTTTATCCGCCAGCGCCCAGTCTTTATTTTGCTTTGCCTGACTGCGCTGCTCAATTAACGGTTCAATCTCTAACTCATCTAAAGCCCCTTCTGGCGCAAACCCTCCCGCTTGAAGAAAATTTTCGGGATTATCCTGTAAAATCCCCAAGACCTTAGAGAGCTCTTTCAATTCACCTGCTAACTGACTAGCAAGCTCATTATCATTATTTTTTTCTTTATTCAATTCTCTGGCCATATCAAATAAAACTGCAACGGCAACAGGGGTATTAAAATCATCATCCATTGCTTGCTTAAATCGCTCACTGTAATCTGTCTTAGCACTATTTTCTGCTACTTCAACGCCACGTAAAGCGGTGTACAATCTCGTTAATGCCATTCCAGCATCATCCAGTTGCTCACTCGAATAATTTAGTGGGCTGCGGTATTGGCTGGACAATACAAAAAAACGCACTGCTTCTGCCCGATACTGCTTGAGTACTTCCCTGACGGTAAAGAAATTGCCCAGTGATTTAGACATTTTCTCTTCATTAATCCGTACAAAGCCATTATGCATCCAGGTATTAACAAATTTTCCCCCTGTCGCACCTTCTGACTGCGCAATTTCATTTTCATGATGAGGGAATTGTAAATCCATACCACCACCGTGTATATCAAAATGATGCCCTAGGCAACGTGTTGCCATCGCGGAGCATTCAATATGCCACCCTGGACGCCCTCTTCCCCAAGGCGAGTTCCAATTAGGCTCATCTACTTTTGCTTTTTTCCACAACACGAAATCAAATGGATTTTTTTTGGCTTGATCTACTTCAACTCGCTCTCCGGCCTGTAACTCATCTAGTTTTTTTCCTGATAAAGCACCATAATTGGCAAACTTATCAACGGCATAAAAAACATCACCATTACTGCCTGTATAGGCCAAACCCTTTTCAAACAACGCCGTAATCATCAGAATAATATCATCCATTGATTGGGTTGCTCTTGGCTCTACATCTGGCGGCAACACAGCCAAGGCAAGTTCGTCTTCATGCATTGCGTCAATAAAGCGCTCGGTTAATGCACTTATCTCTTCCTTGTTTTCATTCGCCCTTTTTATTATTTTGTCATCTATGTCGGTGACATTACGTACATAATTTAAATCATAACCTGAATAGCGTAGATAGCGCGCTACAATATCAAAGACAACCATGACGCGAGCATGCCCTATATGGCAATAGTCATAAACCGTCATACCACAGACATACATACCGACCTTACCTGGAACTCTTGGCGTAAAAACGTCTTTGCTTCTCGTAAGGGTATTGTAAATTTTTAACATTTTGGCCTTTGCTATTTGTTAATATTTGAATTTAACGACTCGTCATCATGCTCTTAATGTATCAATTCTCCAATATTAACTCTTCTCTTTCAAGGTAAAAACACATAGAATTTACAATTTATCACCATTTTACAGTGAGCACTATGCGTTCTTTAATCCTTTTTTTCATGCTTTCCCTTACTTCAAGCCATTCTTTTGCAACGGAAATAAAAACTTCCCAGCCCCAAACAAACGTTAAATTACAAACGTCTCTTGGCGATATTGTCATAGAATTAGATGCCGAAAAAGCGCCTCTCACGACAAGTAATTTCCTAAACTATGTAAACACCGGCTTTTATAACGGTACCATTTTTCACCGGGTTATCCCTGGCTTTATGGCTCAAGGAGGCGGTTTTGATATCAATATGCAGAAAAAACCAACGCTAGCCCCTATCAAAAATGAATCCAATAATGGCTTAGACAATGATCGTGCGACTATCTCTATGGCACGCACGAACAACCCTGATTCAGCAACCGGGCAATTCTTTATTAACTATGGAGATAATAACAGCTTAAATTACTCCATGCTAAGAGGGCCTGGGTATGCGGTATTCGGCAAAGTTATCGAGGGAATGGAGATCGTAGATCAAATGGCAAAAGCTCCAACAGGAAGCCGCGCTGGCATGCAAAATGTGCCTATCACTAATATTGTGATAGAGAAAGCGGTGTTATTACCACAATAAATAACACCTGCTAAAATGAAGTCAAATATATTTCGAACGGCCTCGGATACGGATTACACGCGCATTCATTTTTGTCGAGAGTAAGGCACTAAAATAGGCGCATCGCAGGCTACGCAACTATTTACGCCACAAAGAAGACGGACAAAAAGACACAAAAATGTGCACGTTATAAAATCCCTCTTCCTTAACCGTTTCTGCAACGCTGGCTATCGAAAAAACTCAGCCGCTAGAAATCCGCAACCGTGACTGCTCGAAGTATACTGTCCACGATTACTTTTACTATTGTAAAATACTGCCATCTGTTATTAATCCACAAAAAAACATTTCAACGGAAAACAAAATGTCTGAAACACACACTAAAGTCAAATTCCAAACCACTGCTGGTGATTTCATTATTGAACTGAATGCTGAAAAAGCCCCCATTTCTGTCAAAAATTTTCTAAGCTATGTAGAAGAAGGTTTTTATGCTAACACAGTATTCCACCGTATTATTCCTGGTTTTATGGCTCAATGCGGCGGATTTGATACTGACTTTAATGAGAAATCAACTCACGATACCATTAAAATTGAAGCGGATAATGGCTTAAAAAATGATCGTGGCACGATTGCCATGGCGCGTACAGGCGTGCCAGACTCCGCATCATCGCAATTCTTTATTAACTACAAAGATAATGGTTTTTTAAACTATTCAGCACCTACCCAAAATGGCTGGGGTTATACTGTCTTTGGCAAAGTGGTAGAAGGAATGGATGTCATTGATGAAATGGAAAAAACACCAACAGGTAACCGTGGAGGACATCAGGATGTGCCTAAAACAGATATCGTGATAGAAAAAGCGGAAGTGATGCAGTCGTAACCGCTAGATTCGAGTTAGCGATTTGTTGGAGCGGTCTTCAACCGCGAAATAGAAACCACATGCCTGTTCTATTTCGCGGCTGAAGATCGCTCCTACCCCTCCCCTAACCTATTCAGGTTTAAATCATTATGCGTAATGAAACCCTCTTTATTTCAGATTTACATCTAACGATTGAACGGCCAGAGGTGACTCGCAAGTTTATTGAACTACTCACCACGCGTGCAGCTGAAGTCAAGGCACTCTATATTTTAGGAGACTTGTTTGACACATGGATCGGTGATGATGATTTTAGTCCTCCCATTAAAAATATCAAAAAACATCTAAAAGCACTGACTTCTCAAGGGACACCGGTTTTCTATATACACGGCAATCGCGATTTTCTGATTGGCCAACGCTTTAGTCAGGAAACAGGTCTTGCACTACTCGATGAATACAGTGTCATAGACCTCTATGGCACCCCCACCTTGCTGACACATGGTGATTTATTGTGTACTGATGACCTACCCTATCAGGCATTCCGGGAAAAATCACATACCTCCGAATGGCAAGAAAATGTTTTATCTAAACCTCTTCTTTTCAGATTGATATATGCCCGCTGGTACCGTTTACGTAGTTACTTCCATAAGCGGAAAAAATCACAGGATATTATGGATGTGAATCAGCAATCCGTTGAACAAATCATGGAAAAATACCAGACTAGTCGATTGATTCATGGTCACACCCATCGACCTGCAGTACATGACTTTCAGGTCCAAGGTCAGAATGCACAACGATTTGTTTTAGCAGAATGGAAAAAAGATAGCGTTAGTGTCTTAGTCTGGTCAGACAAGGGATATAAGCTGGAATCACTTTAATATCTAAAATATCTCTATCCAACAGAAATGCAAAGAGAAATTCTCCCCCCCTTTAACCGGAAGACAGTGTTGGAAATGGAAGCCATTAATTTTTATTTACTGGGGTAAGTATATTGCTTTTTAATAGTTACGAATTTATTTTTACATTTTTACCAATAACTTTTTTTATCTATTTTTTCCTTAATAAAAAAAGACTCACCGAAGCAAGCAAAGGTTTTTTAGTTTTTAGCAGCCTCTTTTTTTATAGCTGGTGGAATATTGCCTATTTACCCTTAATCTTAAGCTCCATGCTGTTTAACTATATTGTGGGGAATCTTTTATCTAACAATAGTGAACGGAAAAAGCGATCACCTAAACAGAAGCAGGTTACTTTTACTAGAACAAGTATTTTAACTTTTGGAGTTGTATCCAACCTTACTTTGCTAGGGTACTTTAAATACAGTGATTTTTTTATTGCCAACCTAAATAACGGGCTTGCTTTAAACATAGAGCCACTCAATTTAGCATTACCTCTTGCCATCTCATTTTTCACCTTCCAGCAGATTGCTTATCTAGTCGATAGCTATCGCCTGGAAACCCAAGAGTATGATTTTTTGAATTATGCCGTTTTTGTGACTTTTTTCCCCCAACTGATTGCGGGCCCTATTGTGCATCATAAAGAAATGATGCCACAATTCGCCAACATTAGAACCAAAGTCATTAACTATAAAAACATTGCGCTCGGTTTATTTATTTTTTCAATTGGTTTGTTTAAAAAAGTAATTATTGCTGATACCTTTTCGGTCTGGTCAACCAATGGCTTTGACCTGGCAACAAGCCTAACACTACTTCAAGCTTGGGGAACAAGCTTATCTTACACTTTTCAACTCTATTTTGATTTTAGCGGTTACACTGATATGGCGATTGGCTTAGCGCTGTTGTTTAACATCAAACTTCCTATTAATTTTAATAGCCCTTACAAAGCCACGAATATACAAGAATTTTGGCGTAGGTGGCATATTACTCTTAGCCGGTTTCTAAGAGATTATATTTATTTCCCTTTGGGGGGCAGCCGGAAAGGCCGTTATAGAACCTATGAAAATTTGATGGCGACCTTTGTGTTAGGAGGTCTTTGGCATGGCGCAGGATGGACATTTATCTTTTGGGGTTTATTACATGGTACCGCTCTCGTAATTCATCGCCTATGGAATCAATTAGGACTACGACTCTGGGCATGGTTAGGATGGTTTATTACCTTTAATTTTATCAATATTTCCTGGGTTTTTTTTAGAGCAAAAGAATGGACTGACGCAATTAAAGTAATAAGCGCAATGTTTAGCCTGAATGCGATTACTTTATCCCTCAAATTAAGAGATAAACTTACGCTCTTAACGTATTACGGTATTGAAATAAATACTCAGTGGGATAATATTTGGGGGGATGACCAGATTCTTAAATGGATGATAATAGGTTTTGTTTTAGTTCTAGGCTTTAAAAATACCACTCAAATGATGAATACATTTAAGCCCACAACATTAACAGCCATCGTGACTGGCATTATATTATTTTATATTTCCATCTCAATCAATGTGAAAAGTGAATTTTTATATTTTAATTTTTAGGCCAAATATTCAATGTATAAAAAATTTATTTTTACTTTATTTTTAACGTTTAGTCTTTTATTTTTAATTTATTCAGTGATTGTTTTAAATTATAAAATGCTTTATATGACGCAAGAGTACCCTATGTGGCTACACGTTAAAAACGCCATTAATACTCCTACTAAAAATAGAAAACAGTTACTGATTATTGGTGATTCACGTGCTAAAGCTGGCTTTATTCCAAATGAAATCGAGAACATCACATCTATTAATTTATCTTTAGGAGGTGGAACACCTATGGAGGGCTATTACATTTTAAAGAAATATCTGGAGAACACCCCTGCCCCTGCACACCTGATACTCAGTTATACAGCTTATCATTTAATGGACAAAAATAAGTATTGGGAAAGAACAGTCACTTACAATTTTTTAGATGATAAAGACTACCAAGAAATTGAAACAAGGGCTAAAGAATTTAATGAAAGGTCGATTATAAAAGCCAATAAATCCTATTGGTATTTTAAAAACCCTATTGTATACAGAGGGAGTTTTAGGAATGGCATCACCAGTAATCGCTGGAAAAAAAACAAACAATTCCTTGAAGAAACTATTGCCGCTCAAGGTCATCATTATTTTGGCACTAGCGCCTTTAGCACGCGACTCAATACAGACACAAAACAAAAAATATTTAAAAAATCAAAATTACAAGATTTTTATTTGCGAAAACTTCTAACCTTAGCGAAAAATTCAGGGATTAAGTTATACTTTTTTATCATGCCTTTTAATAAGCCATCCTATGATAAAGTTAAAAAATCATACATTTCTAAATTTACAGGCTATCTGAGGAAACTATCTCATGACTATCCGCTTAAAATATGCAACAAACTGACATATATGGAAAAACATAATTTCGGAGACTCATCCCATTTATTTAAAGGAGCCAAAGTGGTTACACTAAAGATGTATCATTGTCTTAAACAATCTTCCATACCTTAGGGATATGGAAACAAATAATCATCCAAGATTGCGGGTCTTTTTACCCGTCTTCTGCGTTGCAGAAATAGTTACGTAGCCTGCTATGCGTCTATTTCTACGCCTTGAAGACGAATAAAAATCCTGCGCAATATGGGTAGGTTTTTTTATTGCGAGTTACCTTACCAAAGGTGGAAAACGCTAACGCTATTCCACCCTACGAGCAATGCCTATTAACGGCTAAAGATGTTAGTCAGTACTCAAAAGAAACGTATGCAATTATTGAATAATTTTAGACAAACAATAAAAAAGCAGATAACAAACCAAAAAGATTGACAGTTCAATTTTGATGATTATTATTGTCCGCTTCCCTTAGTTCATGCTATCTTTAAATCGTTAGACTACTTTGTCAGCATTTTGCACTGTACTCATTCAAGCCGTCAATTTACGCGAAAAAATCGCACTTTTCAAGGTAGGATTCACAGCTACCAACTCGTCATTATACAAATAACATACATTAGCGAACACCCACAATTCCTTATTATTCTTTAAGTTTATCACCCTTTAGCAAACGGTAAACCGATAAGCAACCTGCACAACAAAAAACTAACGTTAAGCCCTCAGTTGTCTCAACCTTAAATCCATCTATTTCTACTGCAAGCCCACATAAATCACATTTAATCATATTTTGACTCATCTATATTCTATCTCCCTGAATGGTAAAATTTAAACTATCCCTTTTAGCTAAACCTACGCGCATACCACTGTGCAAAATAACCCGAAGGTTTGAACTTTCCAGTCCGTAAATAGTGCAAAGTATATTCATTATTAATGGTCGCCTTTACTATTTGCTTTGCTGAGGCCGTACCACAAAAAAGCAATTGGTCTCCTTCTTTTATTTTATGGTCTTTCGAGGGCAATATCAGCACTTCTCCTTCTGAGCGAATTACAAAGGGTACAAGTTCTAGAACCTGTTCGCGCTCGCGTGGATCCGCAATAATATCCCCTAGCAGCACATCCTTGCCTTCATCTAAACATTGAATCACAGCCTGACTTTTTTCGCGGGTAAAATCAATGGTAACCAATAAAGGCTTTTTATGGCCAATTTTTTTCCTTAGTGTACTAATAACCTTCCTGATAACCCTATCTCTTCCTTCTTCTTTTGCCAGCAAATAACGAAAAAAATGTTTTAACAAAGGTGCGATTAATAGTAATAATATTTTTCTTGCCGAGACTAACGTCGGCTGCATAATCATATCAGCCTCTGCTTTTGCAAAAGCCAATTCGTTTTGGTGACTATTTTGGCGAACAATCGTAAATAAATTTGGATTTAGACTACGAGCATTTAATAAGACACTTAAATTCTGTCCATCATCATTTGCAGCTGCCAGCAGGCCCACAGCATTTTCTATCCCGGCTTGCATCAATGTATTCGCGTTAACTCCCCCTTCAATATAAGTTTCAATTTCCTCTTCTTTTCTCCGAGAATGGGGGTCAATAACAGCTGTTTTTATACCATTCATGGACAAAACATGGTTAGCTTCCATGCCCATGCGCCCATAACCACAGATAATCCATCCCCCCACGGGCGGATGTACATATGACTCAAGGGTTGCGCCTTTATCCCCCACTAACCAGTTATTCAAAGCATAAAAAGCAGGGTTATTAATGCAGCCATTCAATACTTTAGCAAAGGTTTTAAAAGGGTCAACAATATGCACTTCCCCTCCTAAAGTCGCGAGTGTTTCTTCAAAAACATCCATTTTGGACATTGTCAGAATACGCACATCAGGGTTCAATAATCGCGCAACAGCTGAAATTTTAAGATTTACATCTTCTTCACTGGTAATAGCAACAACCCCCTTACAATCATCATGCGTCACTCCGGCTTCCAGCAGATGTTTAGGAACACCAGCATCAGCACATAAGCCAGGCACAGTGGTTTTATAGTTGCGCAATTTTAGCGCTTGAATCCGTTCAGCACTCTGATCAATAACAACGGCATGCAAACCGGCATCATTTAATCCCCGAACCAGAACACTTCCGGTATCACCAAAACCACAGATGATGTAAAAAGGCGCAGTGATACGATTCACCTTGTGCGAAAAGCGCCATTCTGCAACAGCACGTAAAAAAAATACATTCTGGAACAAGCGGAAAATACTCCCTAACGCATAGAACCAAGTAACAACGCTGACATAAAGACAGCCAATTGCCCATAAACGTTGTGCATTACTAAAGGCAAAAGGTATTTCACCAAAACCCGTTGTGGTTGCCGTATAAGTCATAAAGTAAAACGCATGAAAAATGCTTAAGGACTCTCTTTGTCCATCAATGACAGGTCCGGGGATAAATATCATGCCACAAATGGCGATAGAATAAACGCCTAATAGTGCAATTAATGGCGCGCGCATCTCGCGCATGACAATAAAACTAACGCGACTTAGCTCATTGCTGGTATACATACGCTATGATTGAATAATAGTTTGCATTAACATCAAAATATCACATCCTTGACATCAATGTTTCGGAAACCAGAATCACCACTGAAATAATATTGGCGACTAAAGCACCACTGGCAAGAAAAACAATACTCGCAATAACATCAGGCGTAATCCCTGTGCCAGTGATATGCACAGCAAAAGTCCATTGCAGAGAGGCCGCTATTAATTCAAAGTCAGCCACCAGACTAGTCGCTAAAAGCACCGCTCCAATCTGTGATCGGTCGCCCAGCTTTAAGCCTGTTGCAATTAAATTTACCACCACAACAGCAAATAATTCAAACACACTATGGTGGGCAGGGTTATTGTATTCACCCAATACAAAGCCTACATTTAAGGTTAATGAGAGTACAATAAAAAAACCGAAAATTACTTTCTCTAGATTCACGAAAGACCCCATTGAAAAGCGAATAATGATTGATAGTTTACCTTAAATCCAGTTATCTCACGAAAAAACTAGCTTTCATTTATCAATATTTGCTAATATAGAGTTTTCACCCCATCTAAAAGGTCTATTTTATGCCTGTAACTGCAATGGATTTGGTCGCCAAAGCCAAACAAAATATTATTGAAATGTCTGTGACAGATGCTCAGCAAGCTTTATCTGACCACCTTGTTCTAGATGTCAGAGAACCTGCTGAATTTGCCGCAGGCCATATACCAGGAGCCTTGAATATCCCGCGTGGAGTGCTTGAATTTCAAATCAACAATCACCCTGCTTTTACCGGGCAGCATAACGCTAAAGTTATTGTTTGTTGTCAATCAGGCGGCCGCTCTGCATTAGCGACTGAAAGCTTACATAAACTGGGTTATAGCAATGCAGTCAGCCTTGCCGGCGGCTATAAAACCTGGTCTGAGAGCTCATCCAGCTAATGAGTCAACTTGAATCAATTCGTCTGGATAAATGGCTTTGGGCTGCACGTTTTTTTAAAACGCGCAAACTAGCTGCCGAAGCAGTATCAGGTGGGAAAGTACATTTAAACGGTCAGCGCACTAAACCTAGTAAAGACGTAAAAATCAACAGTCATATCATTATCCACAAGGATCAACTCAGCTGGGATATTGCAGTGTTAGGGATAAATGCACAACGTCGACCAGCAACTGAAGCGGTTTTACTCTATTCAGAAACTGGAGCCAGCCAGTTAAAGCGGGAGCAAGATGTCGCACAAAGACGTATTGAACGGCAGTTTATGCAAACAGATCCAGCTGAGAGACCCAATAAAAAACAGCGCCGCCAGATTCATCGGTTCAAGCAGCAGTAATTTGACATGTGTCAAAAAGAAAGCGAAAGTAGTTTACACTTTTCACTTTCTCGAAAAATCAGAAGTCACCAAGAAAAGCATGCAATACGAAGAGATTCAATGCTCTATAAATCGTGACCCAATAGCCTTCTGTAGTGCATCTGCTGGGTTAGCTTATCTACGTTAGTACTAAGTACTTAGGCATTATTATTTTAACTAAAATTATGAGGGTAGAAATTCATGACTTTAGTTAATATTTTCTATTTTTTTGTAAAAATATATTCAAATTTCCAAAAATTACACTGAAAATTGGAGATTTTATACTTTTTCAAAAAGGTTAAATCAATTTTGCTTGAGTACTTATAAGTTTCTCAGATAAAATAGGTTTGCATGTAGAATACGGATAACATCGCTTTGAGGGATGGTGTCTGGACACATTATTTTTCTGAAAAGCGATATGTTCTACTGCAATATATTTTAGGAGAAATAATATGACATACAATAGACTGGAAGCAAAACCAATCCTGGGTAAGCATTGTCGCTTTTGTGGGGGAAGAACCCTTACCTCTGGTAAAAACACCCTGTTGTGAACAATGGATTTGCTGTGATACTGCCTTTATATCCTTCAGTGGAGATGATCGTTGCCAATTTGAACATGAAGCTTATAGTATATGTTACTTTCACTATAATGAAAAACACTCGGGCGCATGGCAAGAATGCGCAGAATGTCGCAATCTTTTTGACCAAGAGAAATTTGTAGATGAGTTAAGTTTTAAACTTAAATAATTTACTCCCTAGTAAGGTAACTCGCAATAAATAAACCCCCCATCTTGCGCAGAGTTTTTGTTCGTATTCAAGGTGTAGAAATAGGCGCATAGCAGGCTACGTAACTATTTCTACAACACTGAATATGGACAAAAAGACAAGCAAGATGGGTGGGTTATTTATTGCGAGTTGCCTTACACCACTTTCAACTTTTTAAAAAGAAAATTCCTGAGCATTCAGCTTCATGCCGTTTTTAGTTTGGCACATAAAGCTATTCGGAAACGGGTGCTTTAGCCCCGCATGGATCTAACAAGGTTAAGGCACTCGCTTCCGAATGCTGGAATAGTCATGACTGAGAAACTACATTTCTCATTACCGTCACCCATAATCAACCCTCTAAACCAACAAGTCCAAAGCTAATCATTTCCGCTTGCGATTAACTCTTGAATTAATTCTCGTAATTTATTCTGAATCAATCGGGTATTAGCAGGCCCCATACGTAACATCTGTTTATCAAGAGCACTCAATTTTTCTAGCTTAGGGTCTGCAAATTTATAACGTACTGTTGGATGGGTTACTTCAATTTCTTCTTTAATAACAGGTGCCTGAATAATTTTACCCGTTGCTGCTTTAATACTATCTAACATTTTATAGTTTTCTGGGTAAGAAAATCCTGCAAAGACCAGCTCAAATAGGGGTAAATATTTTTGATATAAAGCAACTGCCCCCTGCTTATCTATTGAGTTAATTGCTTGAGCTAGCGCATCATATCGATGGTACGCCTGTGCTGAAATATACATTTTTCCCCTTGCTTCAGTCACTGAAAAAGGCTCAGGAAAGACTATTTCCCGTAAACGTTTGACTGGAGGGCGCAAGCCTTGTGCAATGTCATTAATAGAAAAAGTATATTTTTTAATTAGCTCACTGGAAAATAAAAATGGCTGCAATAGCGGCGAAACTGTCAGTATATCCTGAGTAAATTCTTTGTCACTCCTCTCTAAATCAGGTAAATTCCCACCCCCTCCCTCAAACGGCCAATCTTCCTGTTCATAAAGCGGTAATTGAGCAGAAAAATTCAGACTTTCATTTGCGTCATCAGTCTCGCTTAAAGTTTGTGTTTCTTTCTCAGGTATCTCTAAAACCTGTTCTGAGTTTATCTCTATTGCTCTCTTATCTTCCTTATCCCCTGTTAGAGACCATACTAAACCACCCAGTAAAATAAATGCAAATAGCACGATAACCCAAATGGTAGAGCTTCCTGATGAATTCAAATCTTGGTTCTGCATAAATAACTCCTAATATTTTCAGATACGTCATAAACACTTTTTTCTGTAAAAATAACTAACCCTCATTAACCCTAAAACATCAGTTGAAAACTATATTCTTGAATAAACACATGAATTTAATATATTTAAACACTGATCACCACTTAGCATTTTGGCGTAAAAACAGGCGCATAGCTGGCTACGCAACTGTTACTACAACGAAGAAGACGGATAAAAAGACCAGCAATCTTGGATGATTATTTGTTTCCATTTCCCTCAGGCGCGCCATGCTACTTCGTGAAATTCAGGGACTCCTGTCACCTTCATTCA
>CAYZUM010000028.1:0-17238 GCA_964481455.1 uncultured Methylomonas sp.
TGCGTTTTGATAACTGTTTTAGACGCTTTTTATAGTTTCGCGTTATACTGGCTTGTTTACAGGGTATATAGTGCGAAGAATGTTTTTTTACTGTTCTCTATCCTATTGATTTGCTTGGGCAGCATTAAATGCTCTGAATCGCTGCACATTTCCCCTCAGAATGTGCCTGCTGTCGTCAAACTTTCGGCACCGTTAAGAACGGGACTGCTTATACGGCATTTGATACTTTAGATATTGAATGGGAAACTCCCGATAATCCCGGTCTTGTTGTGGTTAATACGCGCCATACTTAGGTAAGGCGCAATAAATAAACTACCCATATTGCGCAGGATTTTTGTTTGTCTTCAAGACGTAGAAATAGGCGCATAGCTGGCTACGAAACTTTTTCTACAACGCAGAAGACGAACAAAAAGACTAGCAAGATGGGTGGGTTATTTGTTGCGAGTTACCTTAGTATTCTGTTCCCAGAATAAAGCGATGATTCCTAGGCATACTCCAAACCAGAGGGTAATAAAGCGGATCAAAAAGGTAACAGCGACGGCTTCAGTCTGCCCTGCACCATACAGAATTGACAAGCTTATCAAGGTCGCTTCCGCGCCCCCTATTCCGCCCGGCATAAATGAGATTGCGCCAATAAGGTCAGCTGCTGCAAGGATCATAATAGCCCGAAGTATTGTTATGGAATCCACTCCCAGATTTTGAAAGAGTAAAAACAGAGCAGTGCCTTCAAGTAGCCAAGACAAAACAGCAAGAATGACACCTCCTAGAAGTATTCTAAAGCGCAGTAATATGCTGCTGCGGTCAATCATTGCCTCAAGTGAACTGATCAACGGCCTGATTTTAGACCACCGTCTAAAGGGGGCAAGCAGGTAGCGTTTTATCCATTCAGGAAATTGCATTAATAAAATGATCGCAAACAGAACACTGGCGACAATCGAAATGGCCAATTTAGCATGAGATCCTGTAAAAATACCCATGCTAATCAATAGCATAACAGCTAAAAGATCAGTAAACCGTTCGCTCACCATTCCAGCTAGCGTATGCGAAACCGGAATATCATAACGCCTTTTTAGAAAGAGCGACTTGATCGATTCTCCTGCCCTGGCTGGAGAAGCAGAAAGTGCTAGACTGGCAAAATATATGCGAAAGCTGCTGAAAAATGGCACGCTATGCCGCATTTGCCGTAAGTACCAGTGCCAGCGGTAAAAGCGCATACAATAGCCTGCAAATACAATACCCAGGCAAGCAGGTATTAGCCATCTGGGTAAACGCTTTAGTATGGCAATGAATTCATCCGTTCCACTCCACCAGACAGCCCCCACGTAAAGAATAACGGCTATAAAAATGGACCAGATCAGTCCTCGCTCCCAATGTTTTTGCAAACCTTTCATTTATTCTTGTCGCCCGAGTCTATAAAATTTTTAAAAAACACCTTATCTGCTACCGCTAGTAGTTCTCGATCTCCTTTAGAGTCACCATAGGCATATATATAGTAAGCATCTAATTTACCTAACTGTTCTTCCAGTCTTGCGACTTTCTCTGGCCCATAGCAATTTTTTCCAGATAAACGCCCTGTTAGATGTCCATTATCAACTTCAATTCTTGAACCAATAACCTGATCACACTGTATTATTTTTGCCCAGGGTTGTAGGTAGACTTCAAGTGATGCACTGACAATGATGACTTGATGGCCTTGTTGCTGGTGCCATTTGAGTCGCTGCATGGCTTCTGGCCTAAGCAGTGAGTGTACTCTTTGATTCGCAAATTTATTGCCTAGTTCCTGAAAAGTCTTGTACTCTAGCCCTGCAAAAAAGTATTCGAGTACAGCCTGTTTGGCAGCGGAATTTTTGATTAGCTTGACAGCATATCCAGACAAGACAGGGCTGAGGACAAACAATCCCCACAAAAATCTGGGTAAGCCCACAGCCATAAGAATAAACGGAAAAAGTGAATCGCGATAGGTCAATGTTCCATCAAAATCAAATGCTGCAATTGTCGTTGCGGGTGATGTTGTGTGCCGAGTAGAAATTGTCATATTTCATTGCTTGCTAATTTCAGGCGGGTAGCAAGCGCTGAGGAAAACTGGTTCTCCGAGTCTATACTCTGCTTTACTTTAAGCCATTTGTTAAATTCTGGATACATAGTTCTATAAGCCGCTGCACTAAGGCGAACATCTTTTGCGAGATAGACCCGGCCGCTATACTTCATGACCACTTGGTCTAACTCATCAAGAAGCTCCCATAGTCCTGGCTTTATTGGCATATCAATTGCTAGTGTGTAACCAGGAAAGGGAAATGAAAGCCACCCATCCTGTTCACCAAGTCGTTTCAGTACTGATAAAAACGAGCCCCAGCCTTTTTTGCTGATAATTTCCAGCACCTGTGAAATGGCGGCACGACTTTGCTCTAGAGGAACAACAAACTGATACTGGGTGAACCCCTGCTTGCCATACAGTCGATTCCAGTCGCATAAAAAATCGAGTGGGTAAAAATAAGAATCCCAGTCGACAATCGAATGATGTTCTTTACCCAGTTGCTTATGGTAATAAAGAGAATTGAATGCACCCACCGTAAAGCGATTTAGAATACCTGATGGCAAATCTATAGGCATAGTAAAACGGTGCTTCTGGCGAAGAACCAAGGGATTCTTTTTCTGTTGCTCTGTCAGCTCAGTGGTTTTGGCATGATCACCGAACATAACGATGCTTCGACCTAGTGAATCACCTGATGCTAGACAGTCTATCCAGGCGACAGAGTATGGGTATTGACTATCGTGCTGGTCGAATAAGGTAAACGCTTCATCCAGATTCTTTGCCTTAACTGAATGTGAGCGGATATAGGCCGTTTCGATAGGCCGCAACGAAAATTCAACCTCGGTGATGATCCCTGTTAACCCCATTCCACCCACTGTCGCCCAGAAAAGGTCGCTACTTTCTGTTCTGGAACAGAGCATGCTTCTTCCCGAAGCAGTGAGTAGTGTCAAACTGTGCACGTGATGGCAAAATGAACTATCAATATGATGGTTTTTACCGTGCACATCAAAAGCCACCGCACCGCCAATAGTGACAAACTGAGTGCCAGGAGTGACCTTAGGAAACCAGCCTTTGGGAATAAAAAGGGTATTTATTTCTTGCAGGGTGAGTCCTGCTTCACACCTTAGGACCCCACGCTGCTCGTCAAAATCCAAAACAGCGTTTAAATCCGTCATTGAAATGGTACATCCGGCGGGGTTTAATGCCGCATCACCATAACTACGTCCTTTACCCCTAGGTAGTAGCTTTTTGTCTTCCGGTAATTCTGCGACTATTTTATGCAGAGAAGAAATCGTATCAGGTTGCTCAAGATTTGTCTTGATAACGGGCCATCGTCCCCACCCTGACAAACAAGTTTCGCTCTGATTAAGTGACATGTTACGTACTCTCTTGGTTATAATTTATGCACTTTTTATCATAAGTTCGTCGATCCAGCATATCATTTAGTGCCTTTATTGGGTATGGCAATTTGCATTACATTGTCCTTGACAAATTCTGCAACAATGCTGACAAACCCTCTTAAAAGGATATTGTCTAGTGCAGTGACAAACTGGTCTAGTTGCTCTTTTGTGACTATTAAAGGCGGCATAATATGTAATATAGTAGGATCAGAGCCTGAGAAATGGGCGATAATATCATGTCGTCGATACAATTCACGCACCAGACAGACCATCATTACGGTATCTAAAATATTAAGTGTGTTGCGGCTAAATGAAAATCGTACCCCCTGAAACAGTCCTCTACCAAGCAACTCTGTAATTTCGTTAGGGTGTTTTTTTTGTAGTTCCTGAAGTTTTTCCTGCAAGTACTCACCTTTTTCTTTGGCTCCTTCGATGAGTTTTTCGTCAGCTAGCACATTCAAGGTTTCAATCGCGACCGCGCAAGACTCCCCAAGCCCACCGAATGTTGTGGTATGCAGTGAACTGTCATTTCTCTTTGCATACGCCTTTTTGAATATCTTTTCAGAGCATATCATCGCTCCTACAGCTCGCTTACCACCGCCTAGTGACTTAGACAGAGTGACAACATCAGGAACAACATCCTCCTCTATCTGGTAGGCACAAAATGTTCCAGTTCGTCCCATCCCAATTTTTACTTCATCAAAGATTGTCAGAATATTGTGCTTTTGGCAGAGCTCTATTACTTCTTTAAGATATCCTTGTGGAGCGATAACGATATCTTGTCCTTGAATGGGTTCTAGCAAGATCGCAATAATGGAGTTTCCATGTGGTGTTGAATTAGCCTGAATAGCGGCTGAGATGGCTTCTATTTGACCATAAGCGACTTCTACGACATTCTCTTTAGGGATGCCCATCATGAATCCTCGCTGGAAACCACCACCTGTGGTAACCGCTAGCGAGCCATGGGTCTTGCCATGAAATGAATCGGTAGCGGTTATAAATTTTGTTTTCTTTGTCCCCTGTGCACGTTCACAGACTTTCATAGCCGCCTCAACTGCTTCTGCGCCGGATACTGTCAAGAAGCAAAAGTCCAGATCACCGGGTAACATTTCACAAAGGTTATAGGCCAGTGCTGCTTGTAGTTTGTGCGGTGCAACTTTGATTGCATCAATTAACTTCATTTCGTGACAAAGTTTTTCAGCTTCTATAATGCGCGGATGGTTGTGACCCAGCCCTAATACACCAATGGATGAAGAAAAATCCAGTATTATGCGTCCATCTTGCAAATGGATTTCAGTGCCTTCAGCACTTTCAATATCCATTTCATTGAGCCCAAGGATGGTATAAATTTCCAGCAAACCCGGGTTAAGGTGTTTTTTATAAAGTTCGTTAGCTTCCTTGGTATCAAGGGAGATAGAGTCCTTTAAGCTCAGCAGTTGCATGTTTAGTCCTATATTTAAGTAAGGTGTAGTGAAAAGTTTTTTGTTTCTCTATGTTTTGAGTACTTTGGCAGAGACTAAGTACTCATGCAAAATTGATTTAACTTTTTTGAAAAAAGATAAAATCTCCAGTTTTTAGTATGATTTTTGAGAATTTGAATATATTTTTACAAAAAAATAGGAATTTTTATTGAAAATGATAAATTTCTACCCTCGTAATTTTAGTTAAAATAATAATGCCTGAGTACTTATATTATACTTCGTACGAATACGAATACGAATACGAATACGAATACGAATAAATAACGCACTGGTTTTTGTAGCCTGATCTAAAGTTGGATAGCAATTCAAGAAGGGTCGGTATCATATAATAGTCAGTATGGGGCGCTCTTACAATAAATGTAATGTTCCACCTTAACGAGGTTGCCAATATTTATTTCAAATTGATGCAGAGCTTTGCTGAATAATTCACATTTCAGTACCCCAGCTATCAGCGAAGAATTAATCCTTAGAAATCCGCAGTAATGCTCACACGAAGTGGAGAAATCTATTGTGTTAAACTGAGAATAATCGAACTAGTCAGTGCCCAGCACACGGTATTAATCATAATAGGCAAGTCGGTAAATAACATTTCCTCAGGTCGTTCAGTGCTACCTCCGGTATCAGAAACACCTTTTTTTCTTCTTGAAATCTCATCTGGATCACTCAGTAACTGGTAGCGGAAGATCCCGTAGATCACAAAGGGCAGAGTTAACATCATCCAGGGGGTTGTTGCCCCTTCAAGCATAGGTCCCGCACTCCATAAGGCATAGCTAATGACTGCTCCTGAGGTTGCAGTGCTCTCCATACGTGTTAACAGAGCGGTAGAGTAGCGGCTGATGACAGCGCGAGTATTGCTGGCTTTATTAAACTCCACCAATCTCAATTCTGCTTTGCGTTTTTCAATGGCAATAAAAAGAGCCAGCATTGCAGTACACAATAAAAACCATGGGGAAGGGATAATGCCGGTTGCTGCTGCACCCGCATAAGCCCTGAGAATAAAGCCCATTGCGATGGTAATAATGTCTGCGATTGGTGCATGTTTTAACTGTAGGTTATAAGCAATCTGTAATAGCGCATAGAAAATCAGGGTCATACCTAAAGCAGGTGACAGTAGCCACCCTAAAATAAGTGCTGAACCCTGTAGAACGATTGCCATTGTCCATGCTACTGGAATTGAAACCAGCCCTGCAGCAAGTGAGCGTTTGCATTTTACGGGGTGGCGGCGGTCTACCTCGATATCCATAATATCATTGATAAGATAGAAGCTACTGGATGCAAAGCAAAACAGGATAAACGCCAGTGCACTATTTATTAGCGTCTGTCCTGCCAGGCTAAAGTCGAATAGAGGTGCCGCAAAAACAAGTAAATTTTTCGTCCACTGATGCGGCCTCATCACTGAAGTATAAGGATTTCTCATCGGATATGAAAGTACTTTTTTGAGACTTTGTAGAATTGGCATTTTTTTAAATAATCAATGTTGAATAAAGTCAATAATTAAAATTAGTTTTTCCTTTTACAAACTAAACGATCACCCGCCAAAAGAGGGAGGGAAAAAGTGTAATATCCTACGCATCGGTATATAAATCGGTAGCCCTATAATGTCGGAGAATTCTGTTTCACTTATAAATTGTCATTTGGGGTAGCCGCAAAATAGTACGTAAAATTGTCCGGTTTAAACGGGTACAGTAATCAAAAACGTACACGAAATAACCTTATACAATATATAGTGGGACGCAGGCCTTTAGCCTGTATTGTTAAAAGACTTAGGTAACTCGCAACACACACACACACACACACACATCTTGCTAGTCTTTTTGTTCGTCTTCAGCGTTGTAGAAAAAGTTTCGTCGCCAGCTATGCGCCTATTTCTACTAATGGAAGACAAACAAAAATCCTGCGCAATATGGGTCGTTTATTTATTGCGCCTTACCTTACTAAAGATCCTCCTCCAAAGGTGTCTAAATTATTTTGTGCGCGTAGCTTACTGTTTCCTCAAGATGATGAGGTGTGAGTAAAATCTGGAGCGAGGCACTAAGGAATGGGAATCAAATAAGTTGTGCATTCTGACGTGTCTTTTTGTTCGTCTTCTGAGTTGCGGAAACAGTTACGTAGCAAGCTATGCACCTGTTACCGCGCCTTGAAGGCAAACAAAAATACTGCGTCATAATGCACAACTTATTCAATTCCCATTCCTAAACTATTTTTCTTTCAGAAAAATAATTTCCCGGATACCATCCCTCAAAGGGATGTTATCCGTAATGCACATGGAATTTATTTATCTGAGAAGCTATAGAAGTCCAACACCAGATTGTTCGATTATTATTGGGTTTTCGGTAGTGGGTCAAATCTGTTATTAGTGAAATTATTACACATTAAAAATATTTTATTTTCAGCTTGTTACAATAGTTTAAGTGCGTTTAATTTTTATTCTAATACATAGGTTCCCGCGCCGGTTTTCAACTTGCATTAACAATGTCGTTAGTTAGGTTCAATGCTACATGATAATATTTGGCATAAATGATTTTCTGCAAGATCAGATGTTCCGAGTTTTCACTTTAATCTATATTAAATATAGCACAGGCGTAAAAAATCTTTAGTTTTTTTTCTACAGCATACTTTTACCTCTTTAGGACGTGTACGCATGCAGCTGTAGAGTGGGAAAAGGTCATTTTCGTGCTCATTCTGCTGTTTTGTAAGCACTCAACGAAGCATGTACACTTGCCCGATTCAGGCGTATCAGATTTTTAATATTCCAAAGCAATAAAGCTTGCACTTTATTATCCGTATCAACATAAGGTAAGGCAGTGAGAATCTGCTTGAGATATTCATAAGGTTTCAGTCCATTTTAAAAACTTTAAAAGGATAGAATGTTTATGCTCATCTACTTAGGGATGTGACAATATAACTTATACTCGATGTTCCAGTTTTCAACTATAACTGGGCTTGAAGGCACCTAGATTTTGTTGCAATAAAAGTTAATCAATTGATTTTAAAGGTAATCTTAATTTTACCGAAATAAAAAAAAGATAATAAAATCAACATGCTACAAAAACTGGAACATCGAGTTATACATTTTTGTGTCTTTTTGTCCCCCTTCTTTGTTGCAAAAATAGTTACGTAGCCTGCTATGCGCCTATTTACGCATCTCGAAGACGAACAAAAATCCTGAGTCAAATGCACAAATGATTTCATTCCCATTCCTGTCACCTATAGACTTTCAGATAAATAGTTTCTGATCATTAATTTTATATTTTTAAGCGGAAGTTATAGCTTCGCCTAGCTTTGAATTTAAAATACTTTCTTTAAAATATGGGGTTCTAATTCCTGAGAGATTATTTAGTCATGAAAGCGGGTTAATTGGAGAGGGAATTGCTGCGGGTTGTAAAGGAATGGGAATCAAATAACGTGTGCATTCTGACGTGTCTTTTTGTTCGCCTTCTGCGTTGCGGAAACAGTTACGTAGCTAGCTATGCGCCTGTTACCGCGCCTTGAAGGCAAACAAAAATACTGCGTCATAATGCACAACTTAGGCAACTCGCAATAAATAACCCACCCATCTTGCTTGTCTTTTTGTCCATATTCAGTGTTGTAGAAATAGTTACGTAGCCTGCTATGCGCCTATTTCTACGCCTTGAATACGAACAAAAACCCTGCGCAATATGGGTGGGTTATTTGTTGCGAGTTACCTTATTCAATTCCCATTCCTAAGAACTCTTTTAATTGTTGGGATTTATCAAGTTCTGCAAGGATTCTATTTGCCATTTGTTGACTGCCGTTGTTTGTAAAGTGTACAGAATCATTAAAGGAAATCCCATCGCCAGGAATGCTATTATTGCTATCAATGAGGAAGACATTTTTCTCTTTTGCAACACGCCGAATGACCTCATTATAGGCATCAAACCCCTCAAGAATAGTGTTTACTGCCATATAAGGCATATAGTAAAGGCTGGTAATTGAGGCTTTGGTTCTCTCTTCCTGACTTTGTTCTGCTCGGATGCGGTGAGAGAAAGTTATTAAAGCTACGAATTGAGCTGTTTTTTTACTCTCATCAACGAGTACGCGTAGATCTCTCTCAAAGGGTTCAATTATCTCTTTGATATCATAGCTGAGCTTCCCTTGGATTTTTTCTGACTGATTTTGTAAATCAATCAACCTAAGGTTTTTCTCAACAAGGTAGGCAAGAAGTGAATACTGTGAAAACCAGCTTAAACTCTCCTTTTCACTATTCTTTTCTGCAACCAAGCCTTGTGCTTTAGCCAAACGACGCGTGTTAAAAGATAGGTCATTAGTTGCATGATAGATAAAAATAATATCTGGCTGCAAACTTGCTACACGAAGTTTTAAGTTTTTGATAGAGTCACTGACTTTATAGCCAGGCACACCACCGTTTATATAATCAAACTGTATGTTTTCTGTGGTGGTTCCTAGTTTCTGAGTGACTAAGTCAGTCCAGACTAAATCGTTACTAGTGACTTCAGCGCAGTAAGTAGTGGATGCACCTAAAAAAGCGAGACGAATTCCATTTTCTGGTTTTTCTTCAGTAATTTCAGGACCACGAAAACCTAATGAGTTTATTGATATGCCGCCTGTTGTTTTCCCGGGAATAGGAGTACGCATGCCCGTTTTTTTATCTACTTTATATGAAGTTTCAATACCACTGAAACCGCCATATTTAAGATAGTGGCGAACTCTGACCCCTATTTCTGCAATAGAAAATAGAATAATAAAAATGAATACTACAATTCCGCTAATTAATAGCGCAGTTTGGATCTTATTTAGGTTTTCAAGGCGTGACATATTTAATTAATGATTGCTAAAGTAGTTGGTAGGGGAGAATAAATTTAATCTAATTCAAATTCATCCTGCCAATTTCCTTTGTCTTTGAATGCAGGTTGATCCTGCTTATAAAGAACATAGTCATCAATGACTAAAACATCCATCTCGGTACGCATAAAACAACGATAACTATCCTCTTCGTTACAGACGATGGGTTCCCCACGAACATTAAACGAAGTATTGACAACCACTGGGCAGCCTGTTTTTTCATAGAACTTTTCTATCAAAAGATGGTATCTTGGATTAGTTTCTTTGTGTACTGTCTGGATACGCGCAGAGTTATCGACATGAGTAACAGAGGGGATTTCACTCCTGGGAATATTTAATTTTTCTATACCAAATAATTGCTCTTGTTCAGGGGTCAAGTCGATTAGCTTTTCTTTTTTTACATTTGCAACCAGTAGCATGTAGGGGCTATCAGAATCTAGATCAAACCAATCTGAAACTTTTTCTCGCAATACGGAGGGGGCGAAAGGCCTAAAGCTTTCGCGGTATTTAATTTTGAGGTTCATGATCGATTGCATTTTCTTGCTACGAGCATCACCAATAATACTACGATGACCTAGTGATCTAGGGCCAAACTCCATTCGGTCGTGATGCCAGCCAACAACTTTCTCTTCAGCTAAGGCACTGGAAACTGCGTCAATGAGTTCAAGTTCATCAGGAATAAAACGGTACACAGCCTTAACAGAATCGAGATATTTAGCAATGGCTTTGGGGGTGCATTTTGGACCTAAATAACCACCTTGCATTTTATCCATTTTTGACGGATCTAAAATACGTGGTTGCTTTTTTTCTTCGTAATAAGTTGCATAAGCTCCGCCAATTGCTCCCCCTGCATCGCCTGCTGCGGGTTGAATCCAGATATTTTTAAAAATACCTTCCCTGAGTAATTTACCGTTACTAACACAATTTAGGGCGACACCACCCGCCATACATAGGTTGTCGCTACCTGTTTCTTGTTGTGCATCACGAGCCATTAGGCTAACAACTTCTTCAGTGACGACTTGAATAGAGGCTGCAAGATCCATTTCTACCTGGGTCACGATGCCTTCACTTTTTTTCGCAGGTGCACCAAATAATTTATGAAACTTCCTGCTTGTCATTGTGAGACCCGAAACATAATTGAAATATTCCATATTCAATTTGTAAGACCCATCTGGTTTAATATCAATCAAGTGGTCTTTAATTTTGTCTACAAATATGGGGCGTCCATAAGGTGCGAGCCCCATTACCTTATATTCGCCACTATTGACTTTGAAGCCAGTGTAATAAGTAAAAGCGGAATAAAGTAGTCCTAAGGAATGAGGGAAGTGTATTTCCTTAAGGATTTCAATATGGTTACCTGAGCCATATGCCAATGAAGTGGTTGCCCATTCACCGACGCCGTCAATCGTAAGAATGGCCGCTTCTTCAAATGGTGAAGGATAGAAAGCGCTGGCTGCATGACTCTGGTGGTGTTCGCCAAACATTAATTTAGCTGTGATTTCCTCTTTGCTTAAGTCACAAATTTCAATAAAATTTCTGGCTAAGGTTTCTTTTAAGAAAAGCTTTTCTTTCAGCCAAACTGGTATCGCCATAACGAAGGTGCGTAAACCAAAAGGGGCTTCACTCAAGTAGGTTTCTAGTAGACGCTCAAATTTAATAAATGGCTTGTCATAAAATGCGATGTAGTCGACATCTTTTAGGCTGATGCCTGCTTCAGCAAGACAATAATTGATGGCATGTTCAGGAAAGCCTGGGTCGTGCTTTTTGCGTGTAAAGCGTTCTTCCTGTGCTGCCGCAATAATGTCATCATTTTTAATTAAAGCGGCACCAGAATCATGGTAAAACGCAGATATCCCTAATACATACATATGAATTAAATTGCCTTTAGAATAAAGTGTAAATAAATGGGGCGACTGCAGAACCTTGTGCCAATACAATTAGCGCTCCCAGTAACAACATAATGATAATAATGGGTAACAGCCAGAATTTTTTTCTGGCTTTCATAAATCCCCAGAGTTCTTTAAGAAATGACATAATAATTCTCTAATATTGATTTTTCATTGAGCCAGGTTGCGTTTTTCGACGAATCCAGTAGCTTGGAACTTTTGCATCCAGCTTTTGGTGTAAAAGGTCTTTTCTAATAATGCGAAAAAATATGCCTATTGGTGAGAAAAGCCCATAAAACAGTACAAAAAGAATGACTTTGGAGATGATTCCACCGATAAATTCTCCAAATTTAACCCAGATTATATAAAAGTATTTTAAAAAGCGTGGATAGATGAGCGCTGTCAGTATAAAGAATCCAGATACATAGAGTGCCCAGACTCTGGATGTTTGTAAAAATGTTTCAAGGTTTAAAGAATCTGGAGTAAAGGATTTATAGTAAGGGTAAATTGCTATTCCCAAAAAAATCATTGCCCAGATAAGTTCAAAAATACGTAAATCTTTATTGCTTGGTGCCGATTGTGTCATGTGAGGTGTATTGTTTGTTTTATTCTACTTGTCCTAAGAACCTAATCGAGAACTAAGGATTTTGAAAGTTTATCAATATATAGTGCTTTTTAGTAAAGTAAGGATATTTTTTATTGTAGATGGTTGAGGTGGATGTTAGCTCTTGGTCAGTCCCCTAGTTGCCATGCTGAGTGCTTGCAGTGTCTTTAAGAAGCTATCTACTCGATGTTCCAGTTTTTGTAGTGCGTTGATTTTATTATCTATTTTTAATTTCGATTAAATTATGTTTTCCTTTAAGATCAATACTTTAACTTTTATTTCAACAAAATACGAGGTCCTTCAAGCCCAGTTATAGCTGAAAACTGGAACATCGAGTATCTACGTACATAGTTGACAACCACACCCTGCTTGATTATGGAGGCAAATAATTTATATTTGTCTGAAACATATTGGTGATAAAAGTCTTATACATTCATAGTTAATGCTTAATAATATGTAATTTTACTCTTTAAGTCAATATTGATATTAGATATGTAGTATTGGTGCATGATTTTTTACTAGTATCATTGATAAATATAGTGTGAGATGCAAAAATAGCATGGAAAGTAATTTAAGCAATCACCTATTATTAGGTTTCCTGAATCATACGAAGCATTAGATCTAAAGAAATAGGGGCGGTATTCTATATAAAGATTGATGGATATTCGCTAATAAATTATCGTTGAGCTAAATGCTCATTAAAGTACCTTCTTTTTAAAAGGTCTAATAAAAAACCATACTCTGTGATTGTGGTAATCCAACAGTTAATCAATGCTATTTAATTCACATCTTTTCATCTTTATTTTCTTGCCAATCACTCTTTTTGGTTTTTATTGGATTGGTGGTCGTGGTCATCATCGAATAGCCCTAAGTTGGTTAGTTGCTGCATCCCTTTTTTTTTACAGTTGGTGGAATCCAACCTATTTACCGTTATTTTTGTTTTCCATAGTTTTTAACTATGCTGTTGGAATTAACCTTAGTCAAACGCGTGCAAAAAAATTTAATTCTAAATTTGTTCTCACGGCAGGAATCATAATTAATCTAGGGTTACTGGGATATTATAAATATGCAAATTTCTTTGTAGGCAGTGTTAATAGAGCATTTAGTAGCCATTGGCATCTAGAGACAATAATATTACCCTTGGCAATATCGTTCTATACATTTCAACAAGTTGCTTATTTAGTAGATGCTTATCGTGGCTTAACAAAGGAGTATAATTTTCTCCATTACTGTTTATTTGTGACTTTTTTCCCGCAACTGATTGCGGGACCTATTGTGCATCACCGTGAAATGTTGCCTCAGTTCGCGAAGGAAAAAGTTTATCGACCTGAAATAATGAATCTGGTTGTTGGGGTTACTATTTTTGCTATTGGTCTGTTCAAGAAGGTTCTTATTGCAGATAATATTGCTGCCTATGCGACTCCAGTATTTGCTGCCGCGGATGCTGGTGAGCAACTTACCTTTCTTGCCGCTTGGACAGGAACATTTTCTTATACCTTACAGTTGTATTTTGATTTTTCTGGCTATTCTGATATGGCAATTGGTTTGGCAAGAATGTTTGGTATTATATTGCCTTTAAACTTTAACTCGCCATATCAAGCGACCAATATCATTGATTTTTGGCGGCGCTGGCATATAACATTATCACGATTTTTACGAGATTATCTTTACTTTCCATTAGGTGGTAACCGTCTTGGACCTATGCGGCGCCATATAAATCTATTGATTACCATGCTGCTTGGAGGCTTGTGGCATGGGGTAGGGTGGACATACGTTATTTGGGGAGGGCTGCATGGGGTATACCTTATTATTAATCACTTATGGCGTAGTTTATGGCCATGGTCACTAAATTACTGGTGGTCTAATACAATTGCACGCTTCTTTACATTAATAGTAGTCATGGTGGCCTGGGTCTTTTTTCGTGCTGAAACATTTAATGGCGCACTGACTATTCTTTCTGCTATGGGAAACTTCCCTAGTACTTTTCATGGCTTACTGGGGCCGCTGGAAACTTTACTCTCTTATATTGGGATTCGATTCGAGAGTAGTTATTTGAGCTTGCAGCATTATGAATCAGTTGGCTGGTTCATTTTCTGGTTAGTCATTATTTGGTTCTGGCCAAATACGCAACAATTAATGAGTCGTTATGAGCCAGTTTTGCAGGAACATGTTTCCTCAGGCCAGAATCCATTATTAAGCTTAGTGCAAAATATAAAGTGGAAACCTTCTGTGTATTGGGCGGTTATTATGAGTATAGTGACTGGATTGACACTCCTGAGTCTCAATCAAGTGAGTGAGTTTCTTTATTTCCAATTTTGATTCTGCAAATTTATGCCATCTTACTATCTAAAAATTTTTACATCTGTTCTAGTCGCGTTGCTACTGCTAGTAGGCACGTTTAATTTTATAGTTGACCCCTTTGATCTATTTTCCAGTGTAAAAATTGAGGGCATCAATACTGAGAAACCCGAATTTAGTAAGCATTTACGGTTAAGCAAGGCGCATCAAGTAAGGTTTTATCAGCCTGGAGGTATTATCCTTGGATCATCACGTGCAGAATATGGTTTAAATCCTCAGCATTCAGCCTGGGATTCAATTGCACAGCCAGTCTATAATCTGGCATTATCGAATGCGCGTATTGAAGAGTCATATCAGTACCTGAAACATGCATATGCGCATGGTCAGTTAAAACAAGTCGTATTTGGGGTGGACTTCTTTATGTTTGGTGAGAGCTTTAGAGTTAATACAGATTATCTTACTAGCCGCTTAAGCCTAAATGGAAATAAGAATATTGATGTCGGGTGGTTTATGGATATCGTTAACTCGCTTTTTACGCTTGATGCGCTATCCGCGTCAATTAACACGCTTGAATCTCAAGGGAAAGGAAAGTCTACACTTTATCATGCTGATGGTATGAGACGGTCCGACCAGACTTGGGGGCAGGTGAGAGAAAAAGGCGGACATCATGCAGTATTTCTTGCTGATATTCGTCATGACCTCCTCTATCCAGCTGGGCTGGCCGCATTTTCTTTAAGTGAAACGTATGACCAGCCTTCTGCTACATTAGATGTTTTTGAAAGTTTAGTGCGTTTTTGCCTTGAACATGGAATCGAACTAAAAGTTATTATTTCACCTGTGCATGCCTATAAATTGGAAACTTTATATCATTTAGGCTTATGGGATATTTTTGAGTACTGGAAGTTACGTTTAACGACAATTATAGAAGATGAAAATCAACGTATGCCTGCGGCTAAAGCGGTAACGCTCTGGGATTTTGCTGTTTATAATGTAGTGACGAAAGAGCCAGTGCCAAGCATCAATAACCCTGATGTGCAAATGCGTTGGTATTGGGAAGGCAGTCATTATCGTAGTGAATTTGGTAACAGGATATTAGACTGTGTTTTCAATACAAAAATATCCCTCGTTTGTCCCTGGGGTCAACAATTAAGCTCAGTCAATATAAGTGAGCATCTCACCGATACCCGACAAGCAGGATTTTCGTATAGATTAACACATAAAGAGGATATTAAGGTCATTAAGGA
This sequence comes from uncultured Methylomonas sp., assembly GCA_964481455.1. Classification (GTDB taxonomy): domain Bacteria; phylum Pseudomonadota; class Gammaproteobacteria; order Methylococcales; family Methylomonadaceae; genus Methyloprofundus. The sequence continues at coordinate 15,770 of CAYZUM010000028.1, forward strand.
CTTAATTGCAGAAACAAAAGAAAAACGAGATATACTTCGCCAGCGAGAGGGTTGGCAATTCTCTCCGTGGAGTTTTCGTATTTCTGAAAATTGATCTTATTTGTTTAGGTTAGAGGGCGTAACAGTTAATTGTTTAAGCCATAACTGCGCCAGGAGATCCAGACCCGCACTGTTGAAATGTGTTCCATCTCGTCTGAAACTGCCCCCTAATTGGTCACTGTCGGGACCCAGTAAAATAGAGTCGTCTTGTTGGGTTAATTCATATTGTGCTTTTCGAATAGCAGTATTTGGGGGCTGCCCTCTTTGACGACTAGCGATTGATATATATATTGGTGCTGTCACTCTTTGTTGGCGAATAGATTTTAACATTTCTTTAAAGGATTGTTGATAATCACCTGTAGTAGTTTGGATGAGAGCATCTGACTCTCCTTGATGCCATAGTAGATGAGTGACAATTAGGCCGTTCTGTTTAAGTGATTGCAATGTAGAAATCAGGCTTGCGTGAAGATCGCCACCTGGTTTCCAGCGAGATATAGTGCTGGCGCTTATGCCAATAGTTGCGAAGACAACAGTGTCGTAGTGTTTAGAATTAACCAATAAATTGCCTAAACGTGGCCATGTACTGGCTTCCGTGCCATCTGCACCCAGCATTGGGTCTTTGGCTCGATAAAGCTTATTTTGATAGAAATTATACACATTTTTTGGAGATTTTCTGGAACCCTGACCAAAGTTAGCTGAATTTGATTGGCCAAGTGCTAGGGCGACCATCAGGCGTTCTTTAGACAATGAGGCTATAGGTACATGCTCTCTTTTCCATGAAAGCGGAGCGAAGTCGTACAATACTTTTTTTACTTTCCAGACACCAACCTGTCTTTGAAAATTTATGCCGGTTAACATGCCGAGCATGAATAGGCTAAAAGCGAGAAAGAGTTTTGTTTTCATGATTTGCCTGACTGATCAGTTATTGAATTACACGCATGTCATTAGGGTGAGTTGTTTGATAAACAATACTTCATGAGAGGTTAGGTTTGCTGTTCCGCTACTGGCAAGACGCATCTTAAAAAAAGCTCATTAATTTTCAGTATCCGTAATCGCGCAAAGTATAGTATTTTAATTTCCTGAATTGAGGTTTAAAAATATTAATTGTATGGAAGTATATACTCAATAGAGAATGATTAGATTTCTATACTTTAAAGCGTTTTCAATGTGTGTAAAATTAAGTTAAAATTCATTAGTTTCTCCTATTGCCTGTCAGGGATTCCATGAAAAACTACAATCACCCTCAATAATAAGCTGGGCTTTATGGCACATAGTGGCCATAGTTTCGATACCAACAAGCACGGAAAGCAGCCATCAGAGAATATGAAGAGTTCAGTTACCTCTATGGCTGTATTATCAATGAACTTAATATTTTTGCAGGCGCGCCATGCTACTTCGTGAAATTCAGGGACTCCTGTCACCTTCATTCA
>CAYZUM010000029.1:0-17127 GCA_964481455.1 uncultured Methylomonas sp.
GACGACTCTTTACCCGCCGATCCGATCTAACAGAGGCGATTCGACTGATAATTTCCCACAGCACTGGTGCGATACTAAACAGTCGCTGGGGTACGATAACTGAGCTTGCCAATCAGTATCACATCTCCCGAACCTTTGTGTATTCACTGGCCAACACTTTAAAAGGGGTGGGCGAGTATAGGCTGTCGAAGCCCCGTAACCTACGCTGTAGACATTGTTTAAATTCAATGCCTTAAGGTTTTTAAAACAAAAAATATCGAAAAAACAGGCTCTTCAACCCCCTTTTATTTTACCACTCAAGCATCAATCAATGACTTAGGAAAAAATAAATTATTTATTATACGAATTCAGGAGTCACTAATTTAAAATAATAAAATTATATAATATTGCCTAGATACTCGATGTTCCAGTTTTTGTAGTATGTTGATTTTATTATCTATTTTTTATTTCGATAAAATTAAGTTTACCTTTAAAATCAATGTATTAATTTTTATTGCAACAAAATACAGGTGCTTTCAAGCCCAGTTATAGCTGAAAACTGGAACATCGAGTAGATAGTTATTTTTTATTATTATGCTAATAATGTTCAAAACAAAGAACATCTAAAAAGAGAAATTTATTTTAACGTCTAGAGTCAGTACTTCGACAGCCTAGAGTTGGCCCGTCTTAAATTCGTAGCCCGTTTTTCGCTATGTTAAAAATCTATCTGTAGGAGCAGTCTTCAGCTCTGAAATAAAACTGCATTAATTTATTTCGCGGCTGAAGACCGCTCCTACCCGCCCCCTGTGCCACTTTTAGTTAGGGCAAATGGTTATTTTTCTTTCGTACAGGGAAAAGAACGCTTGTTCTTACAGAGGCATCATTATTATATCGTTACATCTCTTGCTGTTGTGATACCAGCGCCTGTGCAAAGGTTGCCATTTGTGTGTGCAGTGCGCAGGCAGAGCGTAATAAGGAGATGGCCGTTGCTGCACCGCTGGCTTCACCTAGACGCATATTAAGGCTGAGTAGCGGTTTTGCATTGACTGCCTCCAGAATATAGCAATGCCCCTGTTCTTGTGATTGATGCGCAAATATTAGCCAGGGACTTATCTCTGGGTTGATACGTGTGGCGATTAAGGCGGCAACACTGCAAATAAAACCATCGACTAAAATGGGGATTTGTTGTTGTGCTGCGCTTATATAGGCTGCTGTGATCGCTGCAATCTCAAAGCCACCCAAGTGTTGCAGCGTCAATAGTGGTGTTTGGCATGAGTCTTTATGCACTTCGAGTGCTTGTTGTATGATGCTGGCTTTGTGCTGAATGCCTGTCGAATCTAGTCCAGTACCTGCTCCGGTCATTTTCTGTGCATTGATTTCAAGCAAACAGCAGGCAAGGGCGGTTGCACTTGAGGTGTTGGCGATACCCATTTCACCGGCAATAAAGAGTTGAGTATTGCTAGCCTGCGCGCGGATAATGGCATCTTTTCCGGCTGTTATCGCAAGCTGTAATTGTACTGTTGTCATCGCTGGTTGGTGTAGGAAGTTAGCTGTGCCTAAGGCAACTTTCTGGTGAAGGATGTTTAAGTCCTGTAGCGGGCTTGCAACCCCTACATCGACTATTTCCAGATTCGCTTGGTGCTGTGTTGCCAGTACATTGATGGCAGCGCCTCCGCGTGTAAAGTTTTTGACCATTTCAGCGGTGACTGACTGGGGAAAGGCGGAGACTCCTTCTGCGGCAATGCCATGGTCAGCGGCAAAAATACTGATCCAGACCTGATCGGCACAGGGTTTTTCTGTCGCTTGCAGAGCCGCGAGGCGGATAGCCAGTTGCTCCAGCTCGCCTAAAGCCCCCGGAGGTTTAGTGAGCTGTTCTTGTCGCTGTGTGGCGAGTTGTAGAGAGTGTTGATCAGGGCAGGGGATAGAGTCTGTTAGCCAGTCCATAACTATTGTTTAAGCGGCTGTGCAAGGCCTGCTGTTACCAGGGTAACCTGTGAGCATATTTGTGCGAGTTGCTGGTGGAGTCGTCCTGCTTCATCCACAAAACGGCGACTCATGCTATCCATTGGAACAATACCTGATCCGACTTCATTACTGACCAGGATTATATCGCAGTGCAGGTGGGGTAGCTCATTCAGTAAGGCTTGTTTTTGTTGTAAAAAAATATCTTCCTGATAGTTTCCTTTGGTATCAAACATAATATTTGTTAACCATAAGGTCAAGCAGTCTACCAGCAGGCAGTGACGTGTATTGGCATATTGTTCAATCACATCCGCTAATAAGAATGGCTCTTCTATGGTTTGCCAGTGTTGGGGTCTATTGGCTTGGTGCTGTTTGATGCGTGCACGCATTTCAGCATCACCTGCGGTGCCGGTTGCAATATAAATAACGTCTTTCTGGCTGGCCTCTGCGAGTTGTTCCGCGTACAGGCTTTTTCCTGAACGAGCACCGCCTAAAATCAAGTGTTGCATAGTTTAATTATCCTGCAAACGAACGGCAAGGACATCACATTTTGCATGATGCAGCACGCCGTTAGCTGTTGAACCTAATAATAAAGCGAGACTATGGCGGCCATGTGAGCCGACAACAATTAAGTCTGCCTTCTGCTCTTTAGCCGTCGCGACGATTTCCAGTTTGGCATTGCCCATTCCCAGAAATTGTCTGTCTTCCGGAACCGCTAAGCTCTTATCCAGTTCAGTGAGGCGTTTTTTTGCGGCATTCATTAATTCTTCATCCAAATCTATATCAAATGGAATGACCGGCCCATAGGCAGCATCTGAGATAGGTAGGTTATCGACTATATGAATGATACTGAGCTTTGCCTGATTTTTTTGGGCGATATTGCGTGCTTTTTCGGCAATACTGGCACCGTGTACAGAAAAATCTGCTGCTAATAATATATGTTGATAATTACTCATACAAAACCTTCATAAATTAATTGAACTGAGATAGGAACAGGTGCGAAATAAAGGAGCTGTTTTTAATGGCAGATTTGTCATTTTAAGGTCATCCGTACCAAGCAAATGAATTCGCACCTACCGTCAGAACACCTGATCTCGCGGGATTGTACGTTTTGGGTTCAGAATAAAATCTCCTGTAAATTTATAACTTGTTGATTTTTAGTGGTGAGGTCAGAAGTTCTGGTCGTTCCTCAGTTTATTTTGTGTTCATTGCATACTGCTTATTATTAGCACAATTGAGCAGGATGTTTTAGTTATTTCTTTATGCAGGTAAAGTGCTCGGTGGGAATAGTGTGCCCATTATGTAGCTGGCACTGACGATATATAAAATGACAATACCTGCTGCGAAAGAAAAGGGTTTGTCAATCGCATTGCGAATAATATGTGCAGTGACCAGCCAGTTCCAAAGCATCAGCGCGAGCATGGTCAAAGAGGCGAGAGTATTACTTTTATCAATGATGAGTGAAGAAATAACGGGAATGGCAACCATACTAAAGAGTGCATCAGTGCCTAATAGCGCGCATAGGGTTTGTGAAAAGCGCTTAAGTTTATTTGATATGAATAACAGTAGTTTTGCGAAGCTTATCATAATGATGATCTCAACACCTACCTGCAGTAGCGCTCTAAACCCATTGATTGATAATTGAGTCAGCAGGTAATTGATAAGGGCAAAGCTAATGATTGAGAGTCGAAAGAGTGGATCTGAGTAGGGAATATCTTGAGGGCCTTTTTTGAATAGGCAGATATTAAATAATAGGCTTAGGTAGGCGTACATAGTCTGATTTGAATTTTAATTTGGCGTTTGTGAAAGTACGAATCTTGACAGGAATTATACTTTGCCTAGTGTTTTTTTGTCACTTTATCAGGCGTGCCATAGAAACTATAGGGGTAGGTTGGGGGGGCGAACTAGGCTGTCGAAATGTTATATTTTTCATGTTAAATGACAATAACATCAATTGCTTGAAAAATTTATGTCGATAAAAAAGTGGGTAGATAGACTTATTTCAGCTATTTAGATTTCCCTATTTATGAAATAATCAACCACTTAGAGAAATATAAAGGTATCCAGACGATCAAAATCCAGCCATATTTTTCTAAAAAATAGCCCGAAAAATGCGGTTTTCTTAACCTTAACTTGCTTCTAACTGCTCGCTAACGTCCATCCATTCCAGCTCAGTTTCCTCCAGCGATTGATCTACTTGTGCTTTCTCTTGCAAGACCTGTTTTAAACGCGCTTTGTTGGCTTCAGCGTATAAACTGGAGTCGGCTAACTGCTCTTCAAGTTGCTTTTGTTGAGTATAGTAACGCTCCAGATTTTTATCTGCTTTTTTTAACGCATCATATAAAGGCTTTAGTTTTTTGCGTCGTTCTGCCTCTAGCTTGCGTTGTTCTTTTTTATTAACGCTGGGTGTCGTCTCAGGCGTATCGCCAGAATGATCATTTGCTAGCAACTTTTGTTCATTTAGCCATAGCCGGTAGTCATCTAAATCTCCATCAAATGCTGTCACAGTATTATTGGCCACCAGATAGAGTTGATCGGTGACGGTACGTAGCATATGCCTATCATGCGAGATGATAATGATTGCACCTTGATAGTCCTGCAATGCGACCCCTAATGCATGGCGCATCTCTAAATCAAGGTGATTGGTTGGCTCGTCAAGTAGTAATAGGTTAGGGTTTTGATAGACCAGTAAGGCAAGCACAACGCGTGCTTTTTCTCCGCCTGAAAAGGGTTCAATAGGATCGAAAATTTTGTCACCTTGAAAATTAAAGCCGCCGAGAAAATTTCGTAGTTCTTTTTCGGTTGCTTTCGGGTTTATTTTTTGTAAATGCCACAAGGGGCTTTCATCCAGGCGTAATTGTTCAAGTTGGTGTTGTGCAAAATAGCCAATTTTTAAGGTGTCTGCCAACTGGATTTCGCCGGAAGTAATACCCAGTTCATTCGCTAATACTTTGATGAGTGTTGATTTACCCGCGCCATTTGGCCCTAATAAACCAATTCGGGCGCCTGGTCCGATAAACAAATCAACATTATTTAAGATGTTTTTATCTTCGTACCCAATACTGACACCTTCCAGTTTGACCATTGGGTTAGGTAATTTTTCAGGCGTAGCAAAACTGAAATGGAAGGGGGAGTCTACATGTGCCTGAGCAATCAGTTCCATGCGCTCTAGTGATTTGATACGGCTTTGTGCCTGTTTTGCTTTAGTTGCCTGGGCTCTAAAGCGGGTGATAAAACTTTGTATATGGGCAATTTCACGCTGTTGCTTTTCGTAGGATGTTTTTTGCTGTGCTAATTTTTCAGCACGCATTTTTTCAAAAGCAGAATAATTCCCTGTATAGATCACTCCGACATGATTTTCGATATGGACGATATGATCCGTAATGGTATCCAGAAATTCCCGATCATGGGAAATCAGTAATAAAGTGCCTGGATATTTGTACAACCAGTCTTGTAGCCAGATGACAGCATCGAGATCTAGGTGGTTGGTAGGTTCATCTAAGAGTAATATATCAGAACGACACATAAGGGCCTGGGCAAGGTTTAAGCGCATACGCCAGCCACCCGAAAATGAATTGACACTGAGTTGTTCCTGTGGTCGTTGAAAGCCTAGGCCATTCATCAGACGAGCGGCTCTTGAGGTTGCTGTGTAGCCTCCAATAGTATCCATTTTGGCAAATAACTCTGCTTGTTTAATGCCATCAGAAGCTTGTTCTGCTTTATTGATGGCTTGCTGAATGTGTCTGAGTTCCTGATCACCATCAATAATATAGTCTATCGCTGCCTGGTCAACAGCATGCGTCTCTTGAGCAACATGAGCCACCTCTAAATTAGGAGGCATGGTAAAATCACCTTCGTCAGGGTGTAGCTCGTTACGAATTAAAGCAAAGAAGCTAGATTTACCGACCCCGTTTGCGCCTGTGATACCTATTTTCTGTCCTTTGTGTAGTGTAAATGAGGTGTTGGCAAATAACACGCGAGTGCCACGACGGAGAGAAATATTTTTGAAATTAAGCATAAACTAGGTATGGTAAAGAAAAAGAGACGGCTCGATCCTGTGTTTAAACCGCAAGACCGTTATTATATTAATGAGCAGGGTTGGTGGTTTTATACGATTGACAAGCTTTGTGGGCCTTATGCAAATAAGCCAGATTGTGTGGATGCCTGCCGGCGTTATATACAAAAGCGTGAAGGTATTGTGTAAAACAAGGTAGCGTGAGTTTTATTCCAAATACCAAAATGTTTGTAAACTATACTCAAGTGTTAGTTGAATGATGGTATTGCTGGGTTAAGCAATATTGCATGGGTGGGCGAAGGTCTAAGAGGCTGTCCAAGAATAGAAAACTTATTGCGGAAAAGCCCTTTTGGTCAGCTTTCCCGATCATTTTCGTTAAAGAGCACACACTTCGCCTCAAATGATCGAAAAATCTGACTCAAAATGGCTTTCCCTCGCGACGGCTTCTATTCTTGGACAGCCTCCTAGTGCGTGCTCAGCATTTTGTGAATGAGCGATAGCTTCCTGGTTAAATAAATTCTATGTGTATTATGAATAGCATCCCTTTGAAGGGTGGTATCCGTGACTTTTTTTCTGAAAATCTATTAAGGAACGTGCACGAAATAAGTTGGGCAACTGGCGCAGAATTTTTATTCGTATTCAAGGCGTAGAAATAGGCGCATAGCCAGCTACGTAACTATTTCTACAACGCTGAAGACGGATAAAAAAGCAAGCAAGTTGCTCAAGTTATTTCGTGCACGTTCCTAAGGTAACGCGCAATAAATAACAGTCCATATTGCGCAGGATTTTTGCTTGTCTTCCATTAGGAGAAATAAGCGCATAGCAGGCTACGTAACTATTTCTGTAACGCAGAAGACGGACAAAAAGACAAGCAAGATGAGTGGGTTATTTATTGCGAGTTGCCTAAGGTACTGGGTTACGTTTTTAGTGCTACGAAAAAAATCTAACCCAGCCTACGGTGTAACATTTTGCTATTTAGTGCCTGGCCGAAAAGTAAATTTATATTATAATTCAATGAATTCAAAAATTTATATAAAACGAAGATTTTGAGAAAAACATAATTTTATATATTTCCCCCTCGTATTCTCTGGGGTTGAAGTAATGCCCTGAAAATCTTCAAATTAAAAAAGCTATCTATTACTTTGATTTTAAATAAAAAATGGACTTTTCGTTCCGGCACTATTTAATAACAATTATGGTTAATTTAATGGCAGTCAAATTAACCATATAAATCAATCATCTTTTTAATTTGTTTGGTGAATTCTTTAATATCTCCAGCGGTCACTTTTTCAATAGGAATAACGAGTGCTGCTCCATTATCCAAAATAATATGAATGTAGTCTCTGATGTGTTCGATACGTAAAATAGTTTTCCATGGCATTTTATTTTTACCACTGGGGGATTTTTCTGCTAAAGCTTTCGGGTCAATTCTCAACATATATTGCCCAAACATGGCGAGTTTTTCTTTGTCGGTATAGCTTTTTAAAATTTGTCTACGAAAACTTAAAATAATAACCTGTGGGATGACGACCGCCCAGCAAATAGAAATTGTGACGATATAAAGTGCAGTACGATAATCACTATAATAAGACCAGAGAAAAAGGCCAAATATAGCGAGAATGCCCGGAAAAAATAAGCGGTTTCTTTTTAGTTTTTTTTGTAAATCTTCTGACTGGTCAATTTGTAATTCATTATAGTGAACCAAATCTCTTTCACCGAATTCATATTCTATTTCAAGCATTGTCTACCCTTTAATCTCTTGTTTTAAAAGATGAGCTTGTCAATAAATACCCATCCTCATAGTGTTAATGACACCATTATAACCTTTACTTTGAACTGGTATGGAAGTTTTTAACTTATTTCGGCAAGTGCAGTCAGTGCTTCAGTCAGACTGGAAACAGGGAAAATCTGTAAACCAGCGATTGTTTTCTTTGGCGCGTTTGCTTTAGGAATAATGGCTTTTTTAAAACCATGTTTTGCGGCATCATTCAGTCGGGCATAGCCATTTGCGACAGGTCTTATTTCGCCATTTAAGCCGAGCTCACCAAAGAAAAAACTATCATGCGGGACAACAGTATCTTTTAAGCTGGAAACAATGCTAATCAGTATGGCAAGGTCGGAGCTCGTTTCAGTCACCTTAATGCCGCCTACGACATTGGCATAGATTTCATCACTGGCTGTAAAGATACCGCCATGACGCGTTAAAATAGCGAGTAACATAGCAAGGCGATTTTGATCAAAACCAACGGCTAGTCTTCTTGGATTGCCGTATTGACATTCAGTGACTAATGCCTGGATTTCAACTAATAGTGGACGAGTTCCTTCCCATAAAACAGTGACGACACTTCCAGGCGAAGGTTTTTCAGTGCGATTTAAAAACATGGCGGAAGGATTTTTTACTTCTTTTAAACCGCTACTGTCCATGGCAAAAAAACCCAGCTCACCGACACTTCCAAACCGGTTTTTATCCGCCCTAAGGACTCTAAAGCGGGCATCATCAGTTGAGGCTAGAATCAGTTGGGTGTCAACTATATGACTTAAGGTCATAGGGCCTGCTAAAGATTGATCCTTAGTCACATGACCCACCATAAAGACAGAAACATTATTTTTTTTTGCATACTGGGTTAAATAACTGGCGGACTCTTTAACTTGCGATACTGAACCAGGGGTTGATTCAGATGTTTGCGTATGCATGACCTGGATAGAGTCAATAACCAGAATACGGGGTTTTATTTCATCAAGCACTTCACAAATGCTTTGTACGGATGTCTCCGTTAGCATTTTAATTTTATTCAGTGGGAGATTTAGGCGAATAGCGCGTTCGGCAATTTGTTGTAAGGATTCTTCGCCAGATACGTAGAGTACGCTGATGTCTTTAGCGGCGATCTTAGCGATCACCTGTAATAACAAGGTGCTTTTTCCTGCTCCTGGCGTGCCGCCTATCAGGACCATGCTGCCCGATACTATTCCGCCTCCCAGGACGCGATCAAATTCGGAGATGCCCGTTGATAGTCGCTCTGTTTGCTCTAAAGTGACTTCGGAGAGTAATTGGACATTACTCTTTGTGCCGCTATAACCTAACCGTTGTGTAGATTTATTGCCTAGACGTACTTCTTTAATAGTATTCCATTCCTGACAAGCGCTACATTGTCCTGCCCAACGAGGCGAGTCAGCACCACATTCTGTACAGACAAATGCAGTATTTTTTTTTGCCATAGTGTTTATTTTTTAGAAAAGAGTCGTGCTTTTGTGTTATTTAGTGCCTGAACGAAAAGTCCAGAAGCCTTGATATGAAAAGGATACAGAGATTTATTTTATTTGAAGATTTTTAATAAATCACGAATATCAGCATGATTTGAATGAATTTAGGTACTTTAGTTCCTGTTTCGATAAATCTTCAAATCATTATTTCCTCTGAACCCCATAGTTAACGGGCATTTCAAAGTTTCCGTTCAGGCACTATTTAGGAACGTGCACGAAATAAGATGGGCAACTGGCGCAGAATTTTTATTCGTATTCAAGGTGTAGAAATAGGCGCATAGCCTGCTATGCACCTATTTACGCGCCTCGAAGACGAGCAAAAATCCTGCGTAAATGCACGCGTTATTTTATTCCCATTCCTTAAATAAAGTATGCTGGAATCTTCGAACCGATTAAAACCGTTCCGTTTTATGGGTGGGGGGCTTCTTTGGGATATTAGGCAGAGCGTGCCAGTTCAAGAGGGTCTCTCGCTAATAATTTACCCATATCTGGGGTACTTCCTGCTAGCTGGTGTAGACGTGCACTATGCTCTATATCAATATGTTCGCATTTAAAACTAACTTCATTATCAATGACATGACTCATAGATAAATTCATTATAATGGGTGTGATGACAGAAGGGTGCATTGTCAGTGTGTAAATTGCCTCAATATTTTGATTTTCCCAAGTGCTTTCAAAGCTGAGTAGGCAACCGTGTAGAGAAATGTCAACGATCTCACAAGGCCATTCTTTATTTTCATGACTTAATAATGAACGCATGTTGGTAAATAATCTCTGATAATGGTTACGTTCAATTTCGCTCATATTTTAGCCTATAAAAAATTGCATGGAAATATTGTCGATAAGAAGTTCATCGTTATTTTTTAGCAGTATTGTTTTGTCTTCAAGTGGAATCTTATTGAGTTTAATGTGTTTATCAGACTCTAGCACAGAGATGTAATAACCATCTGCCCGGCGAGTGACAATAATAAGACCTCCATTACGTCCTAAACGAGTCATAGATTTTTTCAGAGGTATCAGGCGTCCAATATGCGGGCCTCCCATGACTTGAAATTTTGCTTCAGGAAGGTGGTCTGGATGTGATACTGCTTGATTAAGGCACTCGTCTTCTGGCTCTTTAAAGGATGCAGGTAGTGGTGAAAATACTTTTGTATCACTGTATATGATGCGGTGTTTACCTATTGTAATGGTATGGCCACTTTGTAACGTGCACTCTTTTTGTAGGTTTCCATTGATAATTAATGGAAAGTCAGAATTGAGTTGTCTGATAGTGCTTTCTGAATCACCTAAAATGACTGCAGCATGGGCAGGTGCAATTGCTAAGCTATCAATAATTAAGTCATTTGTATCGTCTCTGCCTATATGAACGACACCTGATTCAAAAATTGAGGAGTTTATAGGTTTATCTTTAAAAAAAACGGTAAATTTTGCCATTTTGACGAAGTCTATTTATGCGAACGAGTACTTATCCAGTATAGTCGTATTTTGACAGTGTTGCTAAAAAACAATAAAAAATTTATTTATATGAATATTGCTTAGGTAACACGCAATAAATAAACTACCCATATTGCTCAGAGTTTTTGTTCGTCTTCAAGGCGTAGAAATGGGCGCATAGCAGGCTACGTCACTACTTCTACAACACTGAAGACGGACAAAAAGACAAGCAAGATGGGTGGGTTATTTATTGCGAGTTGCCTTAGTTCGGAATAGTTTGAGTAAGCTATGAAAAAAAACGATTTAAAGATATGGAATGGATGATTTATAGGTGCCTATTTTTATCGGTCACTTTATTGTATTACTATGAATAGCCTGATATACGCTAGGTTCAGTGACTTACTGTCGTCAATAATTGACTCGCCATCAATTACTCATCCATGATAGTTGAAGGAGGGGTTATTTCTTAGGTAAAAATTTTATCTGGGTGATTGCGTGTTTGTTGCGCGCCATTATTTCAAGAGGATGATTATGCAACATTAGGCTTGTTCCAACTTGAGGAATGGTTTCCAAAAAATCTATAATTAACCCATTAATTGTTTTAGGGCCTTCAGTCGGCAGATCCCAATGTGTTATTCGGTTTAGCTCCCTAACTGTGACGCTGCCATCCACTAAATAGCTGCCATCATCCTTTTTCTTTACATCGGCTTCTTCAACCATAATTTCACCGACGATACCTTGCAGTAAATCATCCATGCACACTAAGCCTTGTACATCACCATATTCATCAACGACAAGTCCAATTCGAGCTTGGTCAAATTTAAAATCCTGGATTTGTTTGTGTAAAGGTGTTGTTTCTGGGATAAAGAAAGGGGTGATCAGGTTGTTGGTTATATCTTGTTTACTAAAATTATCCTTGTCAAAAAGCTGGGTTAGTATGGTTCTTAGGTGCAAAAAACCAATCACTCGATCTATGCTTTCCTTGTAGACAGGAAGTCGTGTATATTGACTTCGTTTAAGCTGGACTATGATATCTTCTAATGAGGCTTCTATATTAATACCCTTAATCTCATTCCGGGGTGTCATGATATCTTCTACCGTGGCACTTTCGAGATCAATAATACCCAGTAAAATATTTTTATATTTTTCTGGCATAATCGAGTCAGTTTCAGTAACAATGCTTTTCAGTTCGTCAATATCAAGTGTTGAATGTTTGTGTTCGTGAGCTTTAATGCCGAAGATACGTAATAAACCATTTGCAATCAGATTTACAAACCAGACGATAGGGTAAAAGAGTTTTAGTAGAGGGGTATAGACCCAGGAAGCAGGAAAAGCAATAAGTTCCGGTTTAAGGGCGGCTAATGTTTTAGGCGCCACTTCGGAGAAAATTAGCACGACTAGCGTTAGGGCGCCTGCTGCTATTGCGATACCTTCATCACCCATAAGCCGCATACCGATAATAGTTGCCAGAGAAGAGGCTAGAATGTTAACAAAATTGTTGCCGAGCAAAATCAGGCCTAGAAGGCGATCGGGACGTTTTAGTAATCGCTGGGCTTTTTTTGCACTTTTATGGCCATGTTTTACGAGGTGCTGAAGGCGATAACGATTGAGTGTCATTAGCGCTGTTTCTGAACTTGAGAAAAAGGCGGATAAGCAAAGTAAGACGGCGAGAATACTAAAAAGTATACTAATAGGTATATCGTTCAAAAATGTATTACTGGGTGAGTTTAGTTAGGTATAGTTTCTATGATGCAAAAAGATTGTCAAGTCTAAGCACTCATAAAGTTATGCTAAAGTGAGTGATTTTTTATGATTTTACATTACAAATTTTCTATAACATAATGATATATTGATGTTCTTATCTTGATGGTATGAATGAAATTATTTAGTTTTATTTTACTGATTAGCTGCTATGGAGGCGCTAATTGGGCGAGTAAAGTTTATTATATGAACTTTACTTTCAAAGCATCATTTCAAGCGTAAAGTACTCCAGTAAAAACTGAATAAATTATGTTTTTGGTGCATAATTTTGACTCGTATATTTGAGGTTCGTGCCTGAAATAATTTAGGTATTGACAAAATTGTAGGATGGGTAAAACGACAGTGTGCCGAATCTGGACAACTACCCATGTCCTTTTAATTGAGGAAACCACCGAGGGACTCGATTTTTATAGTTAAGCCACTCAGAATGAAATTTATTTTCTGCCCAGGGTTCTTCATGAAGTTTCACTCTAAAATGAAAAGCAATCGCTAACAATATGGCAACTCCGAATACAATAGGGGATGCTGTTATAACCACCCAGCCCGATAAAATAAAAAGAACACCGACATACATTGGGTTTCTAATGTATTTGTATAAGCCAATAGTCACCAGTTTTTTAGGTGGGTCCCAGGGAGCTAACGTTCCTTTACCTGACACATAAAAATCTCGTACACAGCCTATAAGAATTGATAAACCACAGCCTAATATAAAAAAACCAAAAAAATCCCCGTTGCCTTTAAAAGGGTCATAAAGTGATAATGTATAAGGGATGATGCCAGCAACGACACAAGGAACCATTAAAAAAGCTAAAAGGGCGCGTAGAAACATTTTGTATATTTGGGGCGTTAAATTCAAGTTATTGCAGAAAGTGTTAGAACGAGTGATGTTTTTCTATTTTAATTGTATTTTATCATCCCTTATTGGTTTTGACGTTTGTTTTTAAATCCTGCCCCCGTTCCAATCAATGCCGCTATGATATTTTTCTGTATTTCTGATGAGCCTGAAAATAAACGGCTGGCCATGGCATCTTGAACCAGAATCGACATTTTATTTTTTGCGATTAGCCCATTAGCGCCTAAAATTTGTACTGCATCCAGGCTAGATTGCAAAAAAGCTTCACTTGCTATGAGTTTAGTTTGAGCGCTTGCCAGGCTAATGCGTTTCCCCGAGTCTTTTAAGCGTGCACATTCCTTAACCCATAATAGACATGTTTCCAGACGACATTGCATATCGGCAATTTTATGGCTGATCGCTTGATGAGCGCCTAAATGTTGCGCACCTACCTGGCGTTCGCGACTGAATTGAATGACCCGTTCAAGTTGCCACTGCATAATACCGATTATCCCGGCAAAAATAAATGCCCTTTCTAGTTCCAGAGCGTTTTGGATCATCATCCCGCCTGCTCCCGTTTTACCGAGTTGACGATCTAGTGGAATCGTGCAATCTTTGAGGATAATATCGCCCATTGTTGCACTTGCACAGCCTGTTACTTGAGGCGTATTAGTAAAATCTGCCCCTAAATCTTCTTGTTTAACAAGAAAAGCAGAGAGTTTACCCTCCCGTTTGGCATAGATTAGCAAAACATCAGCAATCGGGGTATTGGTGATAAATCTTTTATGTCCATTGATAACAAAGCCTGAGCCAGTCTGAGTGGCATAAGTTTCTATTGCATTAATGTCAGATCCTGTTTGAGGTTCTGTCATAGCATGGCCGCCTATATTTTCACCGGATAGTAAATCAGGGAGCCAGCTTAGCTTTTGTTGTTCAGTACCATAGTGTATTAGTGGAAAGATGCTTCCCCAGAGATGAGCATTGATAGATAAGATTAAACCAGTATCCAGGCATTGTCTGCCAACGGCAAGGTGAGCTTTAACCAGCGCCTGATAATCATTGCCATGTCCACCTAATTCAGTGCTAATTGCATATCTAAAGAGCTTATCTTGTGCATGATTGCGTAGGCGATTTCTGGAAGCTTTGATATCACCACTTGTTGGAAATTGAGTATCGTTGTTCATATTAGGGATGCTGTAGAGCGAACTTTAGTCCGCTAGTCTAAAAAGTAGAGTTACCCACTAAACCTGAGACTGTCACTAAAATTTCTATGGGCAATTGGCTGGTATATACTTTGTGCAGCCACAGCTGCAGGTTTCTAGCGGCCGATTTTAGCCCATAGCTGTTGCTGAAACCGTTACGTAGCTAGATTTATTTTAGTGCCCTCGTATCAAGTACGGAGCAGGCATTGCTCTCGATAAAAATTAGTTCGCTACAAAGCCCGCATTTGTGGCCGTGCGAAGAATAGATATTTAATAATCGGCATCTTTCATTGGTTAGATTACACTTTCATTTCATTAATATCGTCATTCCCGTGTGTTTTTATCGGGATCTCTTTGTATACGCGTCATTCCTGCTAGAGGTATGCAGGAATGACGATAACTCACCCTTAAAAAAGTGTAAACTACTTTTAACTCCAAAATGAAGATGCTTAATAATCTTTTTGTTTTGTGTCGCTGACTGATGTCCGTTTTATAGACATCTCATTAAACAGTTTCTGTATTGCCTGATAGTCAGTTTTTCCATTGCTTAAACAAGGCAAGCAATCGAGTACGATAAACTTACAGGGTTGCATATACGG
Source organism: uncultured Methylomonas sp. (assembly GCA_964481455.1). GTDB lineage: Bacteria > Pseudomonadota > Gammaproteobacteria > Methylococcales > Methylomonadaceae > Methyloprofundus. The sequence continues at coordinate 15,046 of CAYZUM010000029.1, forward strand.
CGCAAGTAGCTGGCGCAACGGTTTGATCGCTGCTGATAAATCAGTGCCGGTTGTTAACACTACAGCTGCTGCAGGTCGATGCCCACTCGTTAGATCTTTTGTGCCGACGACAGCACAGTTTTCAATAGTATCCAGCTGGTTAATACACTGCTCGATTTCAGCGGGTTCAACCCGATAGCCTGAACATTTTAACATGCGGTCTAGCCTGCCATGGTATTCATATTCCCCTTGCTTGTTCAGTGATACTTTATCACCGGTTGGGTAACACGCTGGATTGATCGGTTGCAGTTTGCCTTGCTGCCAGTAACCCGAAAAATTACTAAGGCTTGTGACGAATAATTCACCTGATTTTGTGTCTATTGATAATGTTGCATGACCCGCTGCAATTCCAATAGGAATAGGCTGTTCAATTGTTAAGCGTTGCGGCTCTACTTGCCAATAGCAACACACATTCGTTTCAGTAGGTCCATACAAATTATAAAGCTCGGTATTGACTAATGAATTAGCCAGTTTTATTAAGTGCTGGGTTGGGAATACCTCACCTGCAAATAAAATTCGCTTTAAATCAGGAAGGTGAGTGGTTTCAAGAGCGCCTTTAAGCGCAATAAAACTTAATAAGGACGGGACGGTATACCAGGTTGTTATTTTATGCTCACCTAACCAGCCTGTTAGGCGGCTAGGCGACAAGCTTAAACGTGAGGGGAGAAAATGAACACTGGCTCCTGATGCTAGACTACTAAACAGGTCAAAAATAGATAAGTCAAAATGAAATGGGGCGAGACTCGCGATACGGTCTTGCTGATTAAGTTTAAATGTACGGCTTGCCCATGAGGAAAAGTTTATCAGTGCCTGATGGCTTAAAGCGACTCCTTTCGGGTTGCCTGTTGAGCCTGAGGTGTACAGAATGGCGGCAAGTGCCGAAGGTTGAATCTGGAGCGGGGAGACGATTTCAATTTCTGTTAAAAAAAGCTGAGAGATATCTACCCATAATTCAAGGGCACTAAGCCAGTCGGGAGCCTTACCTTTCCCTAAAATATATTTAGGTTGTGCATCGTTGATAATAAAAATTAAACGAGTTGCAGGATTTTTAATATCTAAAGGTAGGTAAATTGCGCCGGCGCTTAATATGCCATATATGCAGCTTGCTGCCTCTACACCTCGATCCAGAGCAATTGCGATGCACTGGTTTTGTACTTTTTCAGCTTGCAAGAATGCTGCTATTTTTTCAAAATGGGTTCTAAATTTGGCATAACTGAGATGTTGGTCTCCTTCAATTAACGCTGTTTTATTAGGTGATTGAGAGCATTGTTGATAAAAAGGGGAAACGATATTCATAGTAGTCAATTTGTAGAGCGGACTTCAGTCCGCAATGTTAAGGCGCGAATGCATAACAAACCTTCAAATGGCTGTTGATAAGGAATGACATGCTCTTAAATTCAGTGACTAAAGCCTAGTCGTATCTTTCATCTGCTTATTTTCCTTAACCATCAATTCATACACAATATTAGCCAGCCCATTAAGTATTCTTTTCTCACCAAGAACTTGTGAGGCTAGGTTTTGATGAACATCAAGGCTATCAATAACTGCATCATTAATCGCTTCTGCAAATCCGCCCATCATGGCTTGTTCTTTGGAATTATTATTGACCTGTTCAGTGACTTTATCATTTTCCATCACTTTTTCTTTGATCGTTTGAGCATAGCTAAGCATGTCACCATCACTTAGCTCACCTTCAAATAATAAGTTCATCTCCCCAACGATTGCCGACAATAGCTCTTTTTCTGGATCTCTTGCCACTGCGCCATCCGTGCCATAAATAGGAGACAACTCTTTAACACCCCCTAAACTTATTTCATTCGGTTTTTGTTTGTGCAACTTGTAATGAGATAATTTGATTGATGAAATATCAATCGGATCTTTTTCATCAAATGTTTTGAGGTTAGGAATTAATGCCTTAACAAATGCCGCGAGTTTTAATAAGTCTTCGTCTGCATAATCAACGATCTGAGATAAAAACTCATAAATTCGGGCATAAAGAAAGAAATGTACTGCTATTTCCCTTGTTTTTATCTTAAAAAACAA
>CAYZUM010000030.1:0-16961 GCA_964481455.1 uncultured Methylomonas sp.
AATGAAGGTGACAGGAGTCCCTGAATTTCACGAAGTAGCATGGCGCGCCTGAAGTTACTGTATTGAAGGTACCTTTTGATGGATATGGACTCTGCTAGACGGGTGAATACCTCGTTTAGCAGCAGTATTCATTCAGTGTTACTATTTGGTAGTGCGCCCCAAACAACGTTTGGGGCGAGAGTGGTGACACTTTTGGTCTATCCTCATTATTATTGGTAGATTATTGAGTGCGAATTTATCTAAGTCCTTAGTCGTATGACTAAAATAATAAATCATTGATGTCTATCACTTTCCCTCTTGAGTTTGTTCTAACCCAGTTGAAGGGATGTGTTGTGGGTCTTTTATGGTATTTTAAGCATTCTTTCCGGGGCCACTTTCGGTCTAGGAATTTATAATTTACTTTCCTGTCTTGTTGTGTTCAAATGCAAATTCATGTAATTAAGCAAAGGAAATAAAATGGAATTGATGCAATTAGCTTCTCAGTTAATGAAACAATTTTCTGATAAAAATAATGATGGTCAGGTTGATATGATGGAGGCAGTAGGAACATTATCTAAACTATTGACTGGGACAAGTACAACGGGGTCGGGATCTTCATTTGATTTAGGTAGCCTGATTTCAAAAATGCAAGGCTCTTCTGGCTTATCTGATATTGTCGGTTCATGGTTGGGAGACGGGGACAATAAGCCGATATCGGGACAGCAAGTCAATGATATATTTGGTTCAGATAAGGTGAATGAATTTGCATCATCAATGAATATAGATGCGAATGCTGCTCAGGATCAACTGGCAAAGCTCGTTCCAGAAATGGTTGATAAAAGCAGTAGTGGTGGACAATTAAACGATTTATTGAGTGCTGTGGGTGGATTGGAAGGTATTGGAAAACTGCTTTCAGGTAAGTGAAATAATATTAAACGTTAGAATGAGGAATTGAAATGGGATTATTTGATTTTGCAAGTAATATAGGAAACAAAGTATTTGGTGGTGAAGATGATGCATCAGAAAAAATTACTCAGCAACTGGACAGTAATAATCCAGGTGTTGATAATATAATGGCTGATTTTCAAGATGGTGTTGTAACGATAAGTGGCGAAAGTGATGACTCTGCTGCTGTAGAGAAAGCCATCTTGATGGCTGGAAATATAGAAGGTGTTAGCCAGATAATTAATAATACTAACCAGCCGCTGGAAGATGAAAATGAACAGGTTGAATATTATGTAATACAAAGTGGAGATACTTTATCGAAGCTGGCGAAAACCTATTATGGGAATACATCTGAGTATCAAAAGATTTTCGAAGCAAACAGAGAGGTCATTCAGGATCCGGATCTGATTTTTGTTGGGCAGAAAATTCGTATTCCACAATAGCCTAAATACGCTATGATTTAAAGGGGCAGGGTAGCCCCTTTTTTATCAATTATAAGTATCAATATCGATAATCATTTGAATGTTCAATTTGACCAGCCTGATCAAATGCTCCAGATTTTTCCAGATAAGTCACCCCACCACCTATAATGATAATTCCAGCAATCACTGCCAGGGAAATTTTCCAATAACTATAGGGTCGTTCACCCTGTACTTGTCCAGTGCGGCCATTGACCACAAAGCGATAGGAGTTATCCCGATACAAAAATGCAGCTGACCATATAGGTAATAGGCAGTGCTTATAGGTGATTTTTCTATGTTGAGTATTCACTTGATGTATTCGTTGTTGATCACCGCCTATATCGTAGCAAATATCTCGACGGATAATACCATCCATCACTTGTTTGGCGTAATCAAAACCCTCATCCACTTCTACTTGATAGACTTCACTTTGAAAACCACTGATATATTTTTTTTCATAAGGCACCAGGTTTTCCAGATCCCAAGGTTGCAAGTGGTCAAGAATTTGTCTGGGTAGCGATGAGCTGGCACCAATCAGGACATCGTCAAAGAGACGTGAAACTTGCCCCCGAACATTTGTCCAGCGTATTTTTGGGACTCGTTTTACTTTTGAAACTGTACGTCCATTTTGTATATAACTGACTCGTTCGTTGACATAATAGGTATCCCCCCTTGCGCCTGTATAGCTAGTGATAGTATCGCTATCATAAGTCCAGTAGGGCAGGTAGATACCCATTAACCTAGTGTCGTCCCGGGCATATTTTTTGACTTCGTTAGGTGCAAACCATAGGCTTTTTAACCAATCTCTAAATTTATTTTTTGCTTCAATATGATCAATTAAGAATGGCAGTAGTGATTTGGGCGTAATAAGTTTGTCTTCATGTGGGCTGGCAACGATATCAGTGCCGCAAAAGGGACATTCACCCGCATTGAGATTGGCTGAAAATTTAAAGTTCGCTCCGCAGGTATCACAATGAGCCTGGTTGGTGACACGAGTAGTACTGGATTTCTCCAGCTCTTTTAAGGCATCGTGTAATGCGTATTCTTTAATACGTTCCTGAGTGTCAACAATATCATTTTTCTGGCCGCAGTATTCACAAGCCTGATGCTGAGTTCCAGGTTGGTATTTCAGCATTGCACCGCAATTGGAGCATGGAAACTGGTTGTTCAGGTTTTGTGCTTTAGTTTTTCGATTCGTTTTCACGTTATTTTCTGAGGCGGGTTTTGAGTAACCATTCTATTTTGATGGCCGATTTGTTTGATATACATCGTGCTCTATAATATCTTAAAGAGTGTGCGCAAGATCACTTGGGCAAGCATTAAAAGTCAGGTTTGGCACTACGTTTTATGCGAATGAATTCACATCTACAATTGTTCAGTTTTGTCGAAATCCTAACTAAGGAGGATTTAATAATACCCGAAAGTATGGCGCAGTATTTTGGTTTCACAGGCGTGTTAGATAAACAGGCACATAGCAGGCTACGGAATGAGAATTTAACAACATGTGCACTGACTGCCGTCTAAATACCAGAGCTTGAAATATGCACAAGCACAAGCTCAGTGTAGGTTGTGGGTGAGGTGCGAACCCCAACATTATGCCGCTAGCTATATCACAGGCGCTAGAGGTCTCATTGTGTTGTAAGCAACTGGACTTTGTGATTTGTGTTATCCCTAGTTGGGGTTCGTGCCTCACCCACAACCTACACTTAAAATAATAGCTTGAATAGCTTGAGGTTTAAAGGCACAAGTTATTAAATCCCCATTCCTGCGTAATTGTTTTTCTAGCGCGGCTGTGGAGTCAAAAGGCACGTCAGACTCGGGGATTATTGCATTCTCGGAAGGGTACATGCTTCGTATTTTAATTTATAAATGGTTGATTTATGGGTTATAAGGGCGGAGTAAAATGTGTAAGTCTTTGATAGATTCTGATCCAGCTATTTTAAGGTAGAACACCTTAATTGGCACAGACTCAACCCTTACCCTCTTTTCTAAATCCCATCTTTAGGGCTCAAGTTGGCAGAGGAGGAGGCATCATCGGGAATGCAGAGGCTAATTCAGTTACCTTCCCCACTTTTGTCCATTCGACCAGGTTTTGATTCCAGATCAAGGTTTCTTGATTGAGTGTTGCTGCTTTTATTTTACTTTTCAGTTCAGCTAAACTGAAAGGACCTGATTGCTGGCCATCAATTGCCACAAAATATTGTACTTGTTGTGGAATAGGGGGAGGGACCGCCACTGCTTGACTTGCTTGAGGGCTGGACTGCGACTCGCTCATTTTATTAGCCATGGCAAAGCCTAGGCCCATACCTATTCCTTCAGAAGCGCCACCAGAAGGGTTCTCAGCGGCCGCTTTCATCGCTTCAGCAGCCTGAAATTCTGTATAATTTTTTAAATTTCCAATCACTCCCATACTGGTGCGTTTATCAAGAGCTTCTTCTACGGCAGGGGGTAAAGATATATTTTCAACTAAGAGCTTCGTTATTTCCAGTCCATATTCGGTAAATTCAGGTGCAATTCTAGTTGTGACATAGTCACTTAATTCATCATAATTACCCGCTAAATCCAGAACAGGAATGCTGGATTCTCCCAGAATACTGGCAAAGCGCGAGAGAATCAGGTTACGTAACTGGTTGCTGATGTCTTCGGTGGAAAAATGTCCGTTGGTACCAGTAATTTCCTTAATAAAAGTCAGTGGATCATTGATTCTGACACAATAGCTACCAAAAGCACGCAACCGGACAGCACCAAACTCTTTATCACGTAACATGATCGGGTTTTTAGTCCCCCACTTCAAATCAACAAAACGGCGCATATTGAAGAAATAGACTTCCGCTTTAAAGGGGCTTTCAAAACCGTGTGGCCAATTCTCCAGTGTCGTCATAATTGGCATATTACTGGTTTCCAGCTCGTACATGCCCGGCTCAAAAAAATCAGCGGCTTTTCCTTCGTTAACTAAAATAGCAACCTGTGATTCACGAACCGTTAATTTAGCACCGTATTTAATTTCATTTCCATAGCGTTCGAAGCGATAAACCATGGTATTTTTTGACTTATCCAGCCACTCAATAACATCAACAAACTCGCCAAAAAATTTATCAAATAATCCCATTTTTCTCTCCAGTTTCGTCGTTTATACGGATTGACTTTCTGCTGAACTGGAAACTCTACTGGCAGCGGAAGACAATGTTTTGCGCAGTTTTGTTTCACATTCTTGTAATTGTATAACGGCATCAGCACGCATTTTTTTGCCTTCTTCGGCTATTTGTAAGCTTTCGTTGATGGTATCAATCAATATATTGTTAGCATTCTTTATGGATTCAAGGTCAAACACGCCTCTTTCAAGTTCTTTCCGGGTTTCAGCATTCGCCTGTTGCAGGTTCTTAGCATTTGCTTCGAGCAGTTCATTGGTTAAATCTGTTGCCGATTGTAACGTTCCTGAGGCGGCAGAAGAACGATAAATGGCGATAGCCGTTGCCAGCTGCTGGCGCCAAAGAGGAATGGTATTGACAATGGTTGAATTAATTTTGTTGACCAGACCTTTGTCGTTATCCTGGACCAAGCGAATTCCAGGTAAACTTTGCATGGCAACTTGGCGTGTTAAGCGTAAGTCATGTACGCGCCGCTCCAGATCATCCCTTGAGGCTCGTAAGTCTCTTAATTCCTGTGCTTCTAGTACATCTTTCGAACTTTCAGCTGCTAATGCTTTGTCCGGAATTGTTTGATCATCCAGCTGTTTTAATTTTTCATTACCGGCAGCAATATAAAGATCAAGGTTATGAAAGTACTCCAGATTTGCATCGTAAAGTCTGTCAAGCATCGTAATATCAGTTAACAGTGTGGTTTTATGAGAGTCTAGTTTATCGGTAATGGAATCAATTTGTTTGCGCACATCTTCATATTTTTGTAAAAAAATTGCGATAGGTTTGGCTCTTCCTAGAAGCCTGGCAAAAAAACCAGGCTTTTTATTAGGGTCTAAACCATCTACATCAAATCCTCGTAGAGCCGCAACCATTTCACTTAAATCTCCACCAGCTGACCCGTCAATATCTTTATTTTTGACACCTTCTAACATCTTGTCAGAAATAGTGGTTAACTTATCCTGGGCTTTGCTACCAAAAAAAATAATGGATTTACTATCATTGATATCTATTTCAGCTACTTTACTGTCAATCAATTTTTTATGACTCGCATCAGACTGCTCATAAGCTAAAATATCTTTACTTACGCCAGGCACAATTTCGTTAAAAACAGCGCTGCCAGGAATAGATAGTTCTTCCATCGTTGTGGTTTGTTCACTCATTTTTACTTTCCTTATTATTATATGTTTGGGCTACTGACTTAAGCGGGTCTTAACATAGCGGTAAGACGTGGGATCAGAAAGCCTTGAAAGATCTTTAGGTTAGGTAACTTGCCCCCTCCCATCTTGCTTGTCTTTTTGTCCGTCTTCAGCGTTGTAGAAATAGTTACGTAGCCAGCTATGCGCCTATTTCTACTCATGGAAGACAAACAAAAATCCTGCGCAATATGGGTGGTTTATTTATTGCGCGTTACCTAAGAGAGTGAGTCGCTACACTCTACAGTTTTTAAAATGTTCCTTTTTAACAGATACCGTAATTTCCTTTAAGAGAGGGTGGTTAGAGAACCCCTTCGTGTTTTAACTGGGCAGATAAGACTTCAATTTGCACATCAAGATCCAGAATATCATCGTCCAGTAATTTTTGTTTTTGCTCAGTAAACACGGACTCAATCGTCACTAATACATTTTCAAAATTGTCAGTTAATTGTTCTGAATGATGTTCTCTTTGCATTTTAGCATAGCCTTCAGTGACTTTTAGTGCACCACTTAGGTAGGTATTCAGAAATTTTCTGGACCTTCTTATGTCGCCAGGGTCCTCTTCGAGTAATCCGACAATATCTCGAGCCTGATCACAGATAATATTGATCCGTTGGTTAAATAAACGGTTGTTGATTTGCTTGTTGGCTTGTTCAATACCAAAGATTTGTACCTCAGCATCATATATCGTTTCGGAAATCTCCTCAGTGGTATAACCGTGAGCGCCAGCAATCATTTTTTCCTGACGAGGGTCGAGTCCATAGTATAAGACCATGCCAGCAAAAGCACCTAGGCCAAATGCAATTGAAACAAAAAAGGCATTACCGCCACCTAATAGGGCTATCCCGCCAGTCGATAAAGCAACAATAATCGCAGCCAATGTTTTGAGTGGCCACTTTGGAGCGAGAGTGATTTTTTGGTTCTGGTATTCTTTCTCTGCTGCAAGACCTCTACGTAATAAGCCTGCAGCGAGTAAAAAAGTAGCGCAACCGCTGATATTAGTGACAATACGAAACAGATCACCATAGATAAATGAAAGTATTGAAGCTGGGATTAAGGCAATGGGTAATATATAGAGTAATAGGCCACGGCTAATATGCAGTAGGCCATTTGTCGTTTTTTTCTGATACTGTCTGGGCTTTCTTAATTGCTCTGTATTATTCATAATTAACGACTTTCACTATTTTTAAAGTTTGAATCAATACCAAAAGGTGTCGCCTTATACAAAGACTGACAAGTAGCAAGACTGACGGTAGTTATTAGTAACAAAAGACCAATAAGAGTTCGTAAGGTTTTAGACATGGACAAATTTACTCTGATATTCAATTTTAATATTGTTAATTGAATTAAGCCATATAATTGATACAGAGGTCAAATGATAATTTGTTTTAGCTTAAGAAAGGCGTCAATATCATCCTTTTTCTAGTTATCGTTATACCATTTTTCATTCAGAGAATTAAGAATTCACGAGGAGCCGCTATGAAATAGAAAAGGGTGGTTTTGATGATGCTATTACTATCTTACCGAACTGGATTCCGGCCCCCTGCTATAGTGGCAATGTTTATTTCAGGGTTTGCCCGAGAGAGGAGTGTGCACGAAATAAAGGGCATCTTTCATTAGTCAGTTTGCACTTTATCAGGAGTGCAGTCGCTTTAGCTATTGCTGTGTACGGAAAAATATAAAGATTTTTTACTCCCACGCCAGGGTCTAATAAAAGTAGTAAACTACTTTTACGTAAAAATGAAAGATACCAAATAAAGTATGCACTTAAAGGTGTGAATTCATGCGCGCATCGGCCACGACTGCGGATCTATAGTGGCTGATTTTAGCCAATAGCGGTGTTGTTGAAGCAGTTACTTAGCTTGCTATGCGTCTATTTTAGCACCTTGCTCTCGACAAAAATCAGCTCGCTATACAACCGCATCTGTGACCGTGCGACGTATAATGCCATAACCTGAAAATCAGGCATTTTGAGTTCAAAAGAGAATGACTAACACTCAAGCTATCAAGACACTCATAGATTTATGGGCTTTCCGTGGGTGTATTTTCTATTAAGAACATCGCTGTTACTTTCGCTACCTGATTTTATTAGTCTCAGTGTTTAGTTGAACGCTATAATTTCCTGCCACAGTGCCTGATAGGCTTCGACAGATCGGCCTTTGCTTGTGTATGAGGCTAATGGCTTTCGCTCCCAGCCCATACGTTCAATATCACTTGCATAGGGAATGACACTTTTTAAGATATCCGGGTGACTTTCCTGCAGTGTTTGCATAATTTCGCGATGCATTTTTTTGCGTTTATCTGCCATTGAGAAAAAAGGGATCAGTTGCAAGTGTTTTAATTTATTATCTTTTAAGTATTTTTTTAATTGTTCCAAAGTCCGTAGCGATAAGGTCGTTGGAATAATAGGTGATAATAATATATCTGATGCTGCAAAAATAGCTTCCGATAATAAGGAGATATTCGGAGGACAATCAAGAATAATTAAGTCGTATTCTTCGGTTAGAGGAGAGAGTAGTTTTTTTAGACGTTGTGTTGGATTTTTTCGTGCATCCAGAACTAAATCCAGGTTTCTAAAGGAAAAATCTGCCGGCAATAAATCGAGGTTTTCAAAATCAGTGGCTTTTATCAAACCGCCTAATTCCCGATCACCAGAAATTAGTTGCTTGCTTCCGCCTTTTACTTTGGGTTTGATTCTAAAATAATAACTGCTGGCACCTTGTGGGTCGAGGTCCCACACTAAGGTTTTATAGTGATTTTGTGCCGCGATATAAGCCAGGTTTACAGCTGTTGATGTTTTGCCTACACCGCCTTTGATATTATAGGTTGCAATTATTTTCAATGTGTTCTCTCCTATATTCTATGGGCAAATAAACGCTTAAAAGTCTTTTGATATTTTATGTGTTTAAATAGATCAAATTGCCTGGCAAAGTCATTCCGGGCTGCGCAGCGCAGGGTATCTAAATATTGTACTAGGACTCCCATTGCTAAAAAGGTATTTACTTGTGCCTCTTTTGCCATCATCTCTTCGCTAATTTTTTTTAAATTCTCTTCCTGAATTTCATAATCCTGAAAATCGCCCAAGACAGATTGAAGGCCTTTTAAAGCCCTGAGTACACTTTTAAACTCTTTTGCAGGATATAGGTCTTGAAAGAATTCCAGTAAATAACGTAATTTTTTGCAGGTTTTTCTTAGGTCATGCAATGCCTCTGCCGGAGATTTCTCCGTAATAGCAGCCCCTTCCTGTAATAAACGCTTATAAACGTTCCAGATACGTTGGTCAGCCAGCTCTTTAATGCTTAATTTTGCATTACTGCCACTATCCTTTTTAGGTAAGGGCTGTTTTAGAAATTGTTCCCATTCTGCCAGTTGTTTTCGATATTTGGAGTTTGAAAGTGTACTCGCCAGTACATTTTGAGCAATCACTTGCTTTTGTTTTAGAAAGTGGTAGAGAGGAGTAAGGTCTTCTTGTAAAGATTCTGGTAAAGCGGCTTGATATTGTTTGTAACTTAAGAGATAAACATCCAGATCACGGGTCGGTCCCGTAATTTGACCTAGCCATGCAAAAAAATCAGCATATTTTGCGACGATGTTAGGAGGTAATGTATTTTTAATTTGGCTTAAGCCCGCTCGTGTGCGTCGAATAGCCACGCGGAAATCATGTAAAAATTCTGTATCAATATCACCAATAGTGCTGCTTTCATTTGTTTGTATGGCGTGTAATAATTTTCGATAAATTATTCTACTGGCTTTGTCGGCATGCATTTTTGGGTCAAGTGGTATGGATATTCTGGAACTATAGTCGTTAGTCTTTTTGTCTTGTCGTTTGAGTGCGCTATGCAAAACCGAACAAGGTGTGGTTGATTCGAGTTGCAGAGATTTTTGCAGAATAGTGCTGACTCTTTCAGCCGCTTTATCATAGCCTCTTAAGGGATGTAAACTAAGACAGGTGACGAATGGTGGTTCATATTCAGCTAGTTTAATACGTAAGACTGTTTTTCGGTCTTTATTCAATACATTTAAACAGTAAGCTTGGTGAGGTAGTTGTGCTATAGGCAATAATGCTCGCATTTCTATTGCTGAAGCCAGGCGTGTTTTTAAGCTACCTTCTCGAAATTGTCCGCTGAATCGAGGATTCTCTTGTTGTTCTTCCAATGCAAGGCATGCCCCGGTATTTCTGTCGATTAAGCGGATGTGCGAGCATGATTTTGACTGATTTTGTTCGCAATACATATCTGCATTGTAGAGCCGCCAGTCAAAACTATCATAAAAGGTTTTTATAGAGTACTGCTGACTTGTTATCGAAAAATAAATTTTTTTATCCAGTTTTTTTAAGAATTTTGTTACAGTCAGATTTTTAGGCAACTCAAAGTGTAAAGGTATTGCTGTCATGTCAACTCTAAGGGGATAAGTTCAAGGGGTGTGCTTGCCAATTACCAGCAGAATAAATGATTTCAGGGAAGCGTTTACCATCGTCAGTAAATAGCTAATAATATCATGCAAAGTTTACTTAGGAATGGGAATTGAATAAGTTGTGCCATTATGACGCAGTATTTTTGTTTGCCTTCAAGGCGCGGTAACAGGCGCATAGCTAGCTACGTAACTGTTTCCGCAACGCAGAAGGCGAACAAAAAGACACGTCAGAATGCACAACTTATTTGATTCCCATTCCTTAATGATGACAATTAAACAATTGTCAGCAAATTTATTGAATCTATTAGGAGTGTACTCATACTTCAAAAAATTGAAGCATCATAAAGACATTTGGTGCGGCATAGGGGCAATAAAACAGAAACCTCCTAGGAGGCACCCCAGAATAGAAGCCGTCGCGAGGAAAAACCATTGGTAGTCAGATTTTTCGACCATTTGAGGCGAAGTGTGTGCTCTTTAACAAAAATGATCGGGAAATCTGGCCAAAATGGTTTTTCCGCAGTAGGTTTTCTATTCTTAGACAGCCTCCTAGTAGAGGTTCTGGTAAATTTTATTTTTTTACTACTTTTTTTAGCGCTTTTTTAGCAACTTTTTTTGCAGACCTTTTGTTGCCAGGTTGTTTTTTCAAAACAATTTTTGTAACTTTCTTTGCGACATTTGTTGCTTCTTTTTTGGAAACAAGTTTTTTTGCAACTGCTTTTTTAGTGACTTTCGCTGCTACTTTCTTAGCCATTTTTTTCTGGATAACTTTTGACATTGTCATTTCCTTAATAATTGATATTAAAATAACCTACTTTTAGTAATAAGTTATGGTTATAGTATATTTATTGTGATTTTAGGTCAACTAATATGGCACTAAGAGATGATAAGTTCTGACTTTAAGGTGAAAGCTATTATTTTAATAAACTTAATAAGTTACATGATGTTTTATGTAAAAGTTCGACCCATACTGACTATTGTAGAATCAGCAAGTTAACGACTGGTATCGGGATACCATTACGGTTGATATTCTTGGCTAAATTGACACTCGTTAACTCAACTGAATGAGCTGAAAAAAGCGCTAAATGATACTTGCCGTACTTTGGTGACTATTTAAGGCGTATTGAGGGTGTTCTGTTAATTGTCGAACAATCTAGACAAATAATTTGTATAGATTCACTCGTTATATTAGTTTGATTTAATCCACTTGTTTTAGGTCATAAAACTTACGTCGAGCTTGTTCCTTGTTTTGCAGGTATGATTCAGCATCGCCATATTCCAGAAAATGTTGGTAACGACTATGTAAAGTGCTAGTTTTGCGGGCATGTTTGATAGGGCACCAGTACTGTTCGGTTCGAGCAGCTACTTCCTGTATATAGGCAATACAGCCATTAAAGTAACTGCAGTAAATGCAATTAATCTTTTCAATAAAATTGAGATAGCTTAAATGTCGTCGGTCAAAAACAATATAGTCATTGCGATTAACTTTTGGGATGCCATAAATTGGAAAGCAGATTGCTTGAAATAAGCTTACGCCTATATCCAATAGTGCAGTAGGTATGACGACTGCCCAGATAACAGGCGCACTAAGAATGTTCTTGAGAGATGCTTTTTTGAGAAATATGCAGAATTTTTGAATATTTTGTTTATGCCTCCGAAATTCTATCTTTAATTTTTCTTTTAGAGCGTGTATTTTACTGGATAAATTATCAATATTTGAGCTCATTAATACTGTCCTGGAATGTTATTGTTTTTTTAAAAATAGGATATAAAAATATTGTTTTTCTGTCACTTTTATAGGCCACTTAGGTAACGCGCAATAAATAAACTACCCAGAATGGTAAGGATCGACTGAAAGTGAAACATCATGCATTCCCAAACTCTGTTTGGGAATGCATGAAAAGTAAGCTCTGTTTACTGGAACCTCTCACAGCAGAGCTTGTTCGCCCATGTATTTCCAAGCAGAGCTTAGGAACAAGTGTTGCTTGTCTTTATGGGTTAGTGGGTGGGTTATTTATTGCGAGTTGCCTTAGAAAGGGGGATTGAATAAGTTGTGCAATTATGGCGCAGTATTTTTGCTTGCCTTCAAGGCGCGGTAACAGGCGCATAGCTGGCTACGTAACTGTTTCCACAACGCAGAAGGCAAGCAAAAAGACAAGTCAGAATGCACGCGTTATTTTATTCCCATTCCTGTTTAATAATATTAAACGGTAATTATCTCAATGAGTACTGAAATAAACGTAATCTTGAAGAATTTGTAAAAGTTAACCGTGCTTGCCCTATAGAAATTATGGTTATGCATAAATGCAGAGATTGTACAATTCATCTACTTAGAAGACAATATGTTTTGTATCTTCTGTTTTTACAAATGGCTAAAGGGGGAGTGGATAAGACTTGGAGATAGAATATGCATTGTGTTGAACTGAACCGGATATGAAGTGGTCCGTATCAAGTACGGAGCAGGTTTTTCTCTTGGCAAAAATCAGCACGTTATACAACCGCATCCGTAACTGCGGGAAGCTTAGGATAGTCATCACTTTTTGATTCATGATAATTCCGAAAATCAATGTCGGGAAACACATCATCTAATAGTTCTAATGCAAATAAATAACGCTCATCGATTGCATTTTTCTGAATGCTCTCGCGTAAAAAGTTAAATCTTGCCAAATGATCAGTGATACGTTTTTTAGCATACTCTACCGTTGTCCCTGTTTTCATAATGAAAGGCCAGTCAGATGCCTGAGCCAGTAATAATGAGCGAACGGCTTGATTGAGTGCTCTTTCCTGTAAGGAGGAAACCTTAACGCCATGAAAAATGGAGGCTAGTTTTTCCATATCTGCTCCTGCCTTGTGCAGTAATGGATAAATCCAGGCATTAGTTTCATTAATCCAGAAGTTGGAATACCCCTGGGCACCCCAAGTGGAGGCGGAAGGTGTAGCGACTTGATGGTTATTGACTCGTTTTAAATAATCGGAACAACTAATTGCCTGTATCGCATTAGTATTTTTAGCAGCATAGCGAAAAACCCATTCTAGCCATTGTGGACCTTCGAACCACCAATGGCCGAATAATTCAGCATCGTAGGGAGATACAATGAGCGGAGGGCGGTCCAGCGCGGTACACAGATGATCAATCTGATGCTGTCGTTTACTAATAAAATCCTGTGCGTGCAGCTGGGCTTTATGCAATGCCTCTCTAGGTTGGTAGGCTTCTTTGGGAACGTCAGGCCCAGTAACGCGGTGATATTTTATGCCGGTATTAATCCGGATATGTTTGTCTAGAATGTAAGGGGCAATATAGTCTAGATCCAGGTCAAAGCCTATGTCACTGTAATATTCACGATAGTTATAATCCCCTGGATATCCTTCCTTGGAACTCCAGACCTGGCGTGATGATTCAGGGTCTCTTGCAAATGCTAGCACATGATTACCGCAATCAATGGGAGCATACATACTGTTCCGGGGGGGGGGACTGGCATTTGCTATACCATGAGTATCTACAAAGAAATATTGGATACCTGCATTTTTTAAATGCTTTTCCAGACCGGGGTAATAACCACATTCAGGTAACCAGAAGCCAGTCGGTGCAAAGCCAAGATGGGATATAAAGGTTTCAACGCCGGTGTTGATTTGATTACGTACTGCCGCATCACTTTTATTGAGTAAAGGTAAAAAACCATGAGTAGCAGCACAGGTAATTAGCTCAAGGTTTCCCAAAGCATGAAACTTTTGAAAGGCTGTAATTAAATGACAGTTGTATTGTTTAGCAAAAATATCCAGAGTATCTAGATACAGGCGTCGATATAATCTTGCTAGTTTTTGATATTCTGGCGTACCCTTTGTTCTGATAATTTCCTTTTCAGCCAGCTCAAGTTGTTTGTTAAGATGGTTTAGATAACGGCTTTGTAGTAGCGGGTCACTTAGCATTGAGATAAGTGGTGGTGAAAGCGATAATGTTAAGCGATAGTTGACCTGATCTTTATGGAGTCGTTCAAGTGATCGAATTAAAGGGACATAACACTCTGTAATCGCTTCAAATAGCCAGATTTCTTCAAAAAAGCTGTCGTATTCTGGATGACGCACAAAGGGTAAATGCGCATGTAAAATGATACTTAGGAACCCTGGATTCATAGCCACTATATCAAACGCCCCTGACCGGAAGTGTTTTTATCAATGGCGACTGGCTTTATCTCACTGATATGGGGAGGGATATTTTGTTTCGATAGCATATGAGTAAAATCTACTGTAAATCCATTTTTGTAGATTTTCAAATCGTACCCATAATCATTGAAATTCTTTAAAATGAAAGCGTCGGGCTGCTGTATTTTTTGAGTATTAGCGTCAATACTCTTATTCATTTTTGGATCGAATGGTAGGCTATCAAAGTTGTTTTTTATAGGATGACTAAAGGTTGGAGTTTGTTTTGGGTTAGGAGAATTGGTGGAATTATTTTCCTGTGCATTATTTATGTGCACTCTATTTTCATTCGCATTTATTTTGATATTTGAAACCGGGTATTCTCTAGGGACGTGAATAGTCTCTGACACAGCTAAAGGACTAAAGCTGCTATCTGCATTTATTTCACCTACAACGGCAGAATAAGCGGTTGCCGCAACGGGTAAATGGACTTTTTGCTGATGACGGAAACCATAAACCTTGATATCAAAGCTTAGTTGAAGGTTTTCAGTGTTTTCGCTCAATTCTGGGATCGAGTAAATTCTTAGTGCCAGTTGTTTGCCAACATGGCTGCTTTCGTCATGTGTTTCGTATCCTTTTAGATTCCAGTAAGCATAGAGGTGTATCGGGTCAACAGGCATCAGTACAAGCTCCGGTTGATGGTGAGTATCAAATGGAGCGTATGTTTGGGTGATTGCCTCGCTAATATCAATTAAGTCCTTTTGAGAAAGTTTGCATTGGGGCTTGTGTCTTGACTGCCAAAACTTCATTATGATTCGAACGTTAGTTAATTTTATTTAAGGTTATGGCTTTATAAATGCACAGAATTGAAACTCTAAATTTCTATGCAGTTATCGAAGTATAGGGTTAGGCTAGGAATAACTCTATTCTGGTAGATGAAACTTTATACTGTAGATTATACAAGTTACTAAGGCGTATGCAAACTATAGTCAGAACAGAAACTATCGGAGTATTAGTAGAGGGTTGTGGCAAATTTTTTTTCATATTTAAAGTATGGTGTTTAGCAACATGTCATCATTTAGGTAATACTGAAAGCGATGACTTTAGAGAATGCAATAGATTCGTTGATGTGGAGTATAACAACATGTTGTTGCATTCGACGGATACATAAATGCAATGAGATAGAGGCATCTTTCATTGCTGACTTAAAGTAGTTTACACTTTATTGAGGTTTAACCTGGTGCTGGAGGAAAAAAGATTTAGCTTTTTCTGCTCACGGCAATCGTTACCGGTATTGCATTCCTGACTAGCTTATCGACTCAGAAAGTCCTGTTGTTGAAAGTCTGTTCAATTAAATTCACCGCATTGCTGACACCTTGCTGGGCATTGATGATTTGTCCGGCTTTATGAGCATTTTCTGGAATGGCGGTACTCGTCAGTATTGTTGTGATACGAGCGGCAAGTAATTCGGCCGTTGCATTTCTTGCAGGTAATGGTTTAGCTGCAAGGCCAAGTTGTTCTAATGTCCTGGCCCAGAATAACTGTTCATCCATAAAAGGAATGACGATAGAAGGTCGACCGCAAAGTGATGCGGAGTGTGTAGTGCCCGCACCTCCATGATGGATTATAGCAGCACACTGTTTAAACAAACTCTGGTGTGGGTGTTTGCCAATAAAAAAAATATTTTGTTGTTGGCTGTTTTCTGGGTATTTAGCTGAACTCGTCTGGATAATAGCGCGACAGTTAGCTAAATGTGTGGCTTCTATAAATAAATTCATACTCCACTCAGGCACTGCTTGCTGTAGGCTGCCAAAAGTCATGTAAACAGGTATAGAGCCAAAATTTAGAAAGTCTTGTAATTCAGCCGTTATTTGCCAGTTTTCATTATCTGTTGCTAAGTTAAGAAAGCCACAGGCATGGTGTTGCTGTGGCCATTCGGTCTGTGCAGGACAAAAAAAAGGATCAGCAGCAACCAGGTTGAGAGTGTTAGACGTTAATAAATCAGATATGACATGCTTAATTTTCGGCATGCCTTCTTTATTCCAGAGTTTGGTCAGTTTTATTTTTAATAAAAAATCAAAGGCGTAAGCCATAAGAAACCATTGCAAAGGGTTGATGTATCTACCGAGGTTTGGAAATCTGAAGGGTGGGTGGCTGATTGCTGGCAAAATAACAGGACAGAAAGTCACGCTATAAAAAGGAATGTTTTGTTTGCAAGCGGCCAGCTTTAGAGGATAAAGAAAATGATGACCTATTACAAGATCATTGTCGCTAGCAAGTTGTAGAGCGGCTTGATACATAATTTCTTCGTAGGGAAAGAACGCAGTATCAAGAAGGGCGACTAACCATCGAGCGCTATTGATACGAAAGGTTTGTTGTGCAAAGTCTTCAAGGTCAAATTGAATTTTCTCAGGAATTTGTCGATAACTGATATTGAGAGCTGCACATTCGGCAGAATAATTTCTGTTATCAAGGCTGCTTACCACTAAGGTTACGTTATGGCCTGCATTTTGTAAACCATTCGCCAATGCGATCATGGGTCTTATATCGCCATTGGAGCCCCATGTTTGTATGCCGATTTTCATTGTTTGTAGGCTAGGGTGTTCAGTCTTATAAGATTAATGCTAAGGAATGTGAACTTTATAACTCGTGCATTTGGCTTGTCTTTTTGTCCGTATTCTTTGTTGCGGAAACAG
>CAYZUM010000031.1:0-16759 GCA_964481455.1 uncultured Methylomonas sp.
GGGACTAAAAATCATCACTTCGCTAAGCTCCGTTTCCCTGATTTTCAGCGATGGATGGCAGAGGGCGAGCTTTAGACAATATATTCGTAGAACGCTTATGGCGCTCGGTCAAATATGAAAAAGTTTATTTGAATGATTTCAATACCGTAAACGAGGCCTATCTTGGTTTAAAGGAGTATTTTGAATTCTATAATAATAAACGATTTCATCAATCTCTGGATTACCAGACCCCAGCTGATGTTTATCTGGCAGGAAATTAGCTTTAAGTTTATCATTCATTGCAAGCAATCTTTTTTATGAGAAAGTTGAGCAATATTATATTTTTAACTAAGAATGGAAAAAGGTTGTACCTTAATTTTTACTGAATTTGGTCTTGACAATTGGGGGCATCATATTGCGTCTATTTATGCGCCTCGAAGACAAACAAAAAACCCTGCGTTAAAGGCACAAGTTATTTCATTCCCATTCCTAAGTCATTATTTAATTTTCGGGGGATTTAAGCCGGGCATCTGAAAACAATGCCCCCTTATTTATTCAAGATTTTTGCCTCAATTTACTCAACCAGCCAACCATACCAGCCGTTATTAATAGCAATACTATCGGTGGGGTAGGAACGGATACTGCGGCAGCGGAAATATCCCAATTTGCTAGAAGAGTATTGTCAATGTCAACTGGAATACCGACAGAAAATGAGAAACTATCAGTAAAAGTAAAGTACTTATCATTCCAAGTGTTTAAAAACCACGAATCAGGTGTTTGAGATGAGTTAGTTGAAATAACATTCACTAAGCTGGTGTCTGTCCAGGAGGATGGTACCTGGATGAGGTCTCCAAGTGCATCGGTGGTAAAATTACCAGCACTAGTGCTCAAGCCGTTACCACCATTTGGATCAAAAACCGTTGTATGGTTTCCGCTACCAAAATCAAAAGTAACGGTAAGAATATCTGCAGCACTCCAGGTTTGGCTGAACAGTGAGCTGTTACCATTATCTAACGCTAGAACAACTGAAAATAGATCTCCCGTAGAAACATTATCTACGAAGGGTGCACCAAATTGTGCATTGTCAGCGGTTGATAGAAAGGTTAAATTAACCACTGAGGCTTGTGCAAAAACTGGCGTAAAA
Source organism: uncultured Methylomonas sp. (assembly GCA_964481455.1). Classification (GTDB taxonomy): domain Bacteria; phylum Pseudomonadota; class Gammaproteobacteria; order Methylococcales; family Methylomonadaceae; genus Methyloprofundus. The sequence goes on from CAYZUM010000031.1 coordinate 1,124, forward strand.
AGTATCATGACTAAATAAATATATCGTTTCATATTTAAATCCTATATTAAAGATTAAAAAAATACATTTACTCCCTTCTTATAAACTAACCGACCCACTATTGGTCTAGATTATCTAGCTGTTAAGTACTTAGGCATTATTATTTTAACTAAAATTATGAGGGTAGAAATTCATGACTTTAGTTAATATTTTCTATTTTTTTGTAAAAATATATTCAAATTTCCAAAAATTACACTGAAAATTGGAGATTTTATACTTTTTCAAAAAGGTTAAATCAATTTTGCTTGAGTACTTATAAGTCTATGGTTTTTCAATCAGATAGGAGTAAACAGTGTTAATTGCCAGCATTTATGATACCTAATTATGCCTAGTGCCTAGCATATTAATGATACCATTGGCACGCATTAACACTCTAAATTAAAGAGCAGAAATGTGAAATGTTTCACAAATAACTACTTATATTCATTCACTTGAATAATAAAAAAATAAAGTATATAAACGGGGGCAATATAAAAAAGTTACATTAATTGAAAGCACCTATTTTAGGTTTTCATGGGTACGGTAACGACATCATGCTTTTCCGCTGAGTATATCAGTAAGAAAATTAATAACATCGTATGTCAGCGATTATTTTTCGTCCAAGGAGTTAAAGAAAAATGCAACTGTTTTGTATGGCACTCAATGCGTAAACTGTAAAATTAAAAGTGTCAGATATTTCACCACTCACATTTATAGCCTAAGCCATAAACCGACCGTATCACATCTTCACCACAGCTTGCATGATTCAGTTTTTTGCGTAAATTTTTAACATGGCTATCAACGGTACGATCAGTCACGATGCGATTATCTGCATATAAAACAGTCATAAGTTGGTCGCGGGAATAGATTTTTCCAGGCGTTTTATTTAACCTATGTAGCAAGCGAAATTCGACCGGTGTTAATTCTAAGGGTATGTTATTAAAGCTGGCTTGAAAATTTTCTTCGTCAATTTGTAAGGGAGAACCTGGTAGGGGTGTAACGTTGGTAGCCTGATCTATCCGGCGGAATATTGCTTTTGCCCGTGCAACTACTTCACGTGGACTAAAAGGCTTGCAGATATAGTCGTCCGCGCCTATCTCTAACCCTAGAATTCTGTCAATTTCCTCTATTCTGGCTGTAATTATAATAATAGGCGTGCTTGAAATTTGCCGGACTTCACGGCAAATTTCCAGACCATCTTTTCCGGGTAACATTAAATCTAGCAATATTAGATCAGGAGGTGATTTTAGAATGGTGTTTATGACCTCATCTCCTTCGTGCAGAAGAGTTGTTTGAAACTGGTTTGCATGAAAATAATCTGCCAGTAATTGCGCAATTTTTATTTCATCTTCTACTATTAATATATGTCTTGACATCATTGAGCCTTACATAGGTAATATAATCGTCACTTTAATACCGCCGAGTGCAGAAGACTCGGCACTAATATTTCCATTATGTGCCAGGACTATTTGCTTGGCAATCGCCAGCCCTAATCCCGCTCCACCATGGGTACGAGTACGTGAACTTTCTACCCGAAATAGACGTTCGAAGATATGTGAAATCTTTTCTGGTTCGATGCCTGGGGCAGAATCCTCCACTGATACAATACATTGCTTATCAAGACGGTGAATGTTTATCTGCACTTCGCCACCAGAGTTTGTATAGCGCAGTGAATTATTGAGTAAATTGCTTAGCAATTGATAAAGCCGTTCTCTATCTCCTTTAATGATCAGCGGGTCAGTAGTGCTATTATGGAGTCGAAAAACAAACTGTTTTTTACTAAACTGGGTCTCAAAACTGTCTTTAATTTCATTAATTAAAGCATTAAAATCAAAAGCTTGCTTATTATATCTTAAAGCTCCCATATCGGATATCGACAGTTGATAAAGGTCTTCAATCAGTTTATTAAGCCGCTCGACTTCTTGCTTTAGTGAAACGAGAGCAACTGTATTTAAAGGCCGGATCCCATCATCCAGTGCTTCTAGTTCACCTTTTAAAATAGAGACTGGTGTACGCAGTTCATGTGAGATATCTGCAATCCAGCGTTGTTGTGCCTGCTGGTTTTTTTGTAACGTTTTTGCCAGAGTGTTGAAATCTGCTCCCAGCTGTCCTAATTCATCTTTTTGCTTTATCAGCATACGCTGTTGGTACTGACCAGAGGTTAATTGCTGGGCAATTTTTGTTAAAGTATTCATTCGCTTGCGAAAATAAAATGATAATAAAAATGCAACACAGACTGAAAGCACCAGAGTCAATAGCGTATTGATCATAAAAGCCTGACTCTGTTTTGCTGCAAATACTTTATCGATTCGATCAGTAATTTGTGTCGGTTTTTTGCTCTGAATATAGGCAATCGTTTTACCCTTGCTTTTAACAGGGAAATTCAGTACATCATTACCCTGATGCTTTTTCCTACCGACGATGAGGTCTTCATTGTTATCTAGCAAAGCCAGTTCACGAGAGGGGTGTTTAAGCGTATAGGAATCTTTATCAGGGAGTAAGGACAAGAGAAGGTTTGTGCTATTATTTCCCAGCTTTTTGGCATTGTTTTGCTGATCAGTCTGGACTTTTTCTGGCTCAGGTTTTAGCTGTAAATAATAATACCAAAGCAATTTGTTATTACGTATAAACGCCCAATTGCCTTTTTTTTCATAGGTCAGTACCAGGTGACTGCTAATTTTAATTAAACGCTGTTGCTCCTGTTGGTGTAGGTAATCAAGGAAGCTATCTTTAAAACTTTGTTGAAAAAGTACAATGCTGATAACAACGCTTAAGCTGGTGGTTGCGATTAAGATTAAAGCTAGTTTATGCCAAAGTTTAAAATGCATTGAGTTGTATTGACGGTTAGATTTTTACTCGATGTTCCAGTTTTTGTAGTATGTTGATTTTATTATCTATTTTTGATTTCGATAAAATTAAGTTTACCTTTAAAATCAATGCACTAACTTTTATTGCAACAAAATCTAGGTGCCTTCAAGCCCAGATATAGCTGGAAACTGGAACATCGAGTTTTAGCTATCTTAGCTTTTTATTTGCTGGAATTGGAAGGGCCGGTGAAAACTCCATATTTTCTCCTTAATTTGTTCATACTCACTGCAAGGTTATAGGATAAACTCATTGCCAATTGAAAAAAACAATTAATGACAGGAAGGGGAGTGAAATGTGTGCGCCTTTTATTTTCCCCTAAAAAGTAGATGGCACTATTAGAATTATATGCTGCGCAGGCGTAAAAAAACTTTAACTTTTTCCGTATACAGCTATCGCACGCCTGACAAAGTGTAAACTTTTAAGGTAACTCACTTTTAAAAAAAAGGGCAAGTAGTCTTTGTTTCCAAGTCCTGTCGGGAATACATAAATACATAGCTCTGCTGTGAAATCTCTCACAGCAGAGCTGTTCGTCCATGTATTCCCAAGCAGAGAGGCTGTGAAAGTATTCAACAAATGGATCAAGTTGGGGGCCAAGACTTGTTTTTAGCAGATTTTTATCCAGCTAATGAGTTATAAGCCTTTGACTATTTGTTTAAAGAATAAAGTAACTACTCAGGCTATGATTTATTGGGCTGTAGCGATTTTGGTACTTCATTTTGGATGATAAAGGCAGAGAAATAGGCGTTTTTTAACTCCGCTATCTAAATACTTTCACAGCCTCAGAGCTAGGGAACGGGTGCAATACAAAAAAGTTATTGTATTGACGATACATATTTAACGATAGATTTTCATAGATATACCCCTTGTGAGACAGGGTATTCTCCCGTTTCAAAAGATGAAAGAAATGAGAGAATGTAATAATATCTGGATTGATTAGAGTGACAAATATTCACACGCTCTGCGTAGGTTGTGGATGAGGTACGAACCCCAACATTTTGCTACCCCTTGTTGGGGTTCGTGCCTCACCCGCAACCTACATTGATCAGAGTTTTACACGTCAGCAGTGGGATGAATATCTCGCTCATTAAGTGTTACTATTTTGTATTGCCCCCTAGGGAACAAGTGTTGCTTGCCATTTTTTTAGTGGGTGGGTTATTATTTGCGAGTTACCTAACGTGCACGAAATAAGTTGAGCAACTGACGTGTCTTTTTGTTTGTCTTCTTTGTTGCGAAAATAGTGACGTAGCCAGCTATCAGCCTATTTACGCGCCTCGAAGACGAACAAAAATACTGCACCAGTTGCTCACTTTATCCCGTGTCCATTCCTAAGTGATAGATGTTTTTATTTGTTATAATTATGTCTTTCTACTGAGATTGGCCTGATAAATTTTTGTGTCAAAACCTAAGGGAGCTGGAAATAAATAAACGTCCAATATTGGGCAGTATTTTTGTTCGTATTCAAGGCGTAGTAACAGGCGCATAGCCTAGCGACGAAACGGTTACTACAACGTAGAAGACGGACAAAAAGACCCGCAATCTTGGATGATTATTTATTTCCATCTCCCTAAGTTAGTCGTATTTTTTAAAAAAACCTTATTATGAGTCATCAACAATTTATTGAGACACTAGTAGATCAGCAGTCTCTACGCGAAAATGATTTGAATAAAGTCGCTAAAATTCAACAGCAAATGCAAGAGACTCGTTTGCCTGTATTGTTAGTGAAATTAGGCTTGTGTTCAGAGAAGGACGTTGCCAGTGCTTTGGCAAAAATTACCGGTTTAAGTGTGGTGGCGGTCGAGGAATACCCAGATGCTCCCGCTTTACCTGATGAAATTTCTTTGCGATTTTTAAAAGAGTCTCATGTGGTGGGGATCAAGGCAGATGAAGATAAAATAATAATCGCTGTGATGGACCCGGGTAATCCGGTTATTGAACAATCATTACGGTTGATGTGTGGTACTGAGATAGAAGTGAAAATAGGGGTCTTATCGGATATTGATAAAGCGATAGAAAAGCAATATGTCGATGGTAAAACACAGATGGGGCAAATTACCGATAATCTTGATGCCAATGAATCACTTGATGATATCGAGCACTTAAAGGATCTCGCGAGTGAAGCGCCTGTTATTCGTATGGTGAATCTTATTTTTCAGCGTGCACTCGAGAGTAAGGCCTCGGATATTCATTTTGAACCTTTTGAAGATGAGTTGATCCTTCGTTTGCGTATTGATGGTGTCTTGCAGAAAATAGAAGGCCCACCGGCAGGCGCAACAGCCGCAGTCATTTCCAGAATAAAAATAATGGCGAAGTTAAATATTGCCGAGCGCCGCTTACCCCAGGATGGGCGTATTAAGATACAGATGCAGGGTAAGGAAATTGATCTGCGGGTTTCCACGACACCGACGATGTTTGGTGAAAGTGTGGTGATTCGTTTATTAGATAAAGAAAGTGTGGTGTTTGATTTTGCCTCTCTGGGTTTTGAGGAATCTAATCAGCAGCAGTTTATAGAAGTACTGAGCAAACCGCATGGCATTATCTTGATTACCGGGCCAACGGGAAGTGGTAAATCAACGACCTTATATACTGCGTTAAGTCAGTTAAATACACCAGAGAAAAAGATTATTACCGTTGAAGATCCGGTGGAGTATCAGTTGAATGGCGTCAATCAAATTCAGGCTAAACCTAAAATAGGCTTAACCTTTAGTAGTGCTTTGCGCTCAATTGTCAGGCAAGATCCCGACATTATCATGATCGGAGAGATGCGTGATCTGGAAACGGCAAAAATTGCGGTGCAGTCTGCCCTAACAGGTCACTTGGTGTTATCCACATTGCATACTAATGATGCGGCTGGGGCACTTGCCAGGTTATTAGATATGGGGCTGGATGATTATCTGTTAACTTCAACAGTTAATGGAATTCTGGCGCAGCGGTTGGTCAGGAAATTATGTCTGCATTGTCGTGAACGCTATGAGCCACTTCCGGAAGTCATTGAAGAAAAAGGCTTGTCGCGTTTCTTGAAAAAAGGGGGATTGACACTATATCAAGCTGTGGGTTGTAAAGAATGTGGCGGTATTGGTTACAGTGGTCGATTGGCAATTATAGAGTTTTTGGTTATGAATGATAGCATCAGGAAAATGGTCATGGAGCATAAAGAATCAGGTCTGATTCAGGAAGAGGCTGTTAGAGGAGGCATGTTGAGTATCTATCAGGATGGCCTGGCGAAAGCGGCTAAGGGCTTAACAACTCTGGATGAAGTGTTGCGTGTGACAACGGAAGTATAGAGTGGCCTTATTTTCATATAAAGCAGTTAATGCAGAGGGCAGCGTTCAGGAAGGCACTAAAGAGGCCAAAAATGAGGCGGCAGTACTCGCTTTTTTACAAGCTGAAGGCATGGTTCCTATCAATGTTTCCCAGTCTGGGTTGAAGTCTGCTTTTCTCTTTTCAACGCAGAAAAATAAGGACGGTCTAAATGCGAAAGAGATTGGTTTGTTCACCAAAGAGCTGGCGACACTTTTACAAGCGGGTTTGCCGATAGATAGGTCGCTCATAGTCTTAATGGATCTGCTTGAGGAAGATTCTAAAATCCATATTTTGATCAAAAATGTTCTGCAACAAGTGAAAGGTGGTGTTAATTTAGCGGATGCTCTGGAAGCAGAGTCAAGTGCCTTTTCCCGTTTTTATATCAATATGTTGCGTGCAGGTGAGGCGGGGGGTAGTGTTGATGTGGTTTTAGGCCAGTTATCTGAGTATCTTGAGAAATCCAAAGAATTAAAAGATACTGTGAGTACTGCTTTAATTTATCCGATTATTCTGGTGGTGATGGCGGTTGGGTCTGTATTTTTATTACTCACATTTGTGGTGCCACAATTTACCGAAATGTTTGAAAGTGCGGGTAAGGAATTACCCATATCTACTCAGATTGTGGTCGGTACTGCTGAATGGTTGCAGAGTTATTGGTGGGCTTTATTTATTTTCGGCACTTTGACTTATTTTACGATGCGCTATGAGCTCACCCTTGGGCCTAGAAAAGAACGTTGGGATTTGTTTATTTTATCGATTCCGATGTTTGGCGAGATTGTGCGAAATATGAATACCACTAATTTTACACGTACTTTAGGGACATTATTATCTAATGGTGTTCCGATATTAACAGCATTAGGGATTGTCAAGGGAACCTTGAGTAATCTGGTGCTCGTCAAGGCGGTGTCAGAAGCAGAGGAAAATCTTAAGCAGGGTAAAGATATGTCCAGTGCTTTAATTGAGTCGGGGCAGTTTCCTAAAATGGCCACCCAAATGATTAAGATGGGAGAAGAAACCGGTAAAATGGAAGAGATGCTAGAAAGGACAGCAAATACCTATGATAAACAGCTTAAAATCACCATTGAGCGCATGCTGGCAATGATGGAACCCATTTTGATTGTGGTTTTAGGTTTACTTATTGCCGGTATTATTATTTCCATATTATCGGCTATTTTAAGTGTCAATGATTTAGCGTTTTAAAACTAAAGAAGAGAAAAGAATGAAAAACAATATTAGGCAACAAGGTTTTACTTTAATCGAATTACTGGTTGTTTTGGCCATTATTGGGCTTTTAGCGGGACTGGTTGGACCTCAGGTCATGAAACATTTAGGGGGGGCAAAAACCAAGACTGCTCAAGTACAAATTGAAGATTTAGCAGGGGCACTGGATATGTATCGCATGGATGTCGGGCGCTATCCAACCACAAGTGAAGGCTTACAGGCATTGGTAGAAAAGCCTTCCAGTGCACGTGCATGGAATGGCCCGTATTTACGTAAAAACAAGGTGCCACAAGATCCATGGATATATGATTATCACTATAATTCTCCTGGTGAACATGGTCGTTTTGATTTATATACCTATGGTGCGGACAATGCTTCGGGTGGGGAAGGTGAAGATCAGGATGTTAATAGTTGGGAATAATGTGTAGAGCGGACTTCAGTTCGCTACTACAAAAACGTCCACCAGCTGCTTTATGCGGACTGAAGTCCGCTCTACAGCGGAATGGCTTTACTTTAGTCGAACTGCTTATTGTGATTGTTATTATTGCTATGGGCGCTGCTGTGGTCGCACCTAATATAGGTTCTGGAAATAAGACAGCAACCTTGAATGGTGCAGCACGAGAGCTGGCCTCAGCACTTAGGTTTGCTCGTGGGCATGCGCTTAGCTTTGGTAAGGAAAGTAGCCTGATTATCAATTTGAATGATAACAGCTACAAAATCACCGATAGGGATAAGCAATATAAGCTCTCTAAAGAGATCGAAGTGACCTTAGATATTGCTCAGTCACAACTTATCGATCAGCGGCAAGGTGGCTTTCGTTTTTTTGCAGATGGTTCTTCAACAGGTGGGCGAATCACACTGGAGCTGGCTGAAAATAAGCGCCAGTTAGATGTTAACTGGCTGACAGGGAAAGTGGAAATTGAAGATTGGTAAAGCATGTCATCAGCAAGGCTTTTCCTTGCTGGAAATATTAATCGCCTTTTCAATAATGGCTTTTTCCTTAAGCATTTTACTGAATATTTTTTCCAGCGGTCTACGGCGTGTCATGGTGTCGGAAGAATATCAGCAGGCAATTGTGATTGCCCAGTCCAAACTGGCCGCAGCAGGTGTTGAAAAAGAACTGGAGGACGGGAATGAGCAAGGAAGCATAGAGGATAAATATTTTTGGTCCGTTAATATACGGCTTTTTAATGTAGATCAAATTGGGCTGGATGCAGATGCAGTGCCGCTAACACCTTATCAGGTAACAGCCAGAGTAGAGTGGGCAGCAGGCACTAATAACCGTGAGCTTGAGTTAACGACACTGAAGCTGGCAAAACAACAATGAAAGCAGTGATTCAAACAAAGCAACCTGGCTTTACTTTATTAGAAGTACTGCTGGGGATGAGTATTATGAGCATCATGATGCTACTGTTGTTTGCAAGTTTAAGAATTTGCGTACAGAACTGGAATGCAGGAGAAAAAAAAATAGCTGTCGTCAGCGAAGCGGCCATTGTACAGGGTTTTTTGCGCAACAAATTGCAAGCCACTTTGCCTTTAGATGCTGAGTTTTTTGAAGAGCCGCAATTTTCATTTCAAGGTGACAAACAGACATTACAGTTTGTTGCCAGCATGCCTGCCAGTGCGAGTCGCTTAGGCTTGCAGCTTTTTAAGCTGAGCTTAAAAAAAGCGCAAGGTAAGGATGGGCAAGAGTTGCTAGTGGATATACAGCCTTTTTTTCCGCAAGGTGCTGATGATGAGCAATGGAGCGAAGAGCAGGTGGTTATTTTAGAGAATATACACCGTTTGAAATTTGCCTATTTTGGTTCTGAGGATGAAGGTTTTCGGGCTGATGATGCCTCCTGGAACGATGAGTGGTTAGAGAGAGATAGCTTGCCGCGCTTAGTGAGTATCGATGTCGAGTTAACCAGCGGAGAAGTCTGGCCGCAGTTAGTGGTCGCGCTGAAAATTGATAAAGCGATAGGGAGTGGTAATAGCGGCAGTGGCAGCAAAAGGAATGCAATGGGCATCGTTAATGGCGTATTTGTTAATCCATGAAACAGCAAAACGGATTGGCACTGATCGTCGTTCTGTGGGTTGTTACTTTATTGACCATTATGGCCAGCAGCTTTTCTCTGACGATACAGCGAGAAACGGCGATTACTTCAGGTGCAAAAGAAAAAGCGGTAGCGGCAGCTATCGCAGAAGCAGGGATAAACTATGCCATATTAATGCTGATGGTGAAGGATAAGGAATTACGCTGGCAGGGGTTTGGTAGTTTGTATGAAATTGAATATTCAGGCATAAGAGTTCGCATACAGATAGCGGATGAATCAGGGAAATTAAATATTAACCTAGCCACCAAAGAGCAACTACAGCAGCTATTGACCTCATTGGAAGTTGATGATGCTATCGCTGATAATTTGAGTGATGCCATTCTGGATTGGCGGGATAAAAATGACTTGCACCGGCTAAATGGTGCAGAAAAGCAGCACTATATTGATGCAGATTTAAAATATGAGCCACGTAATGCCGACTTTAAAAGCATAGAAGAATTACAGATGGTTTTGGGGGTGACTGCACAAATATATGCGCAACTAGAAGAGCTGATTAGTGTTTTCACAAAAAATAAGCAAATCAACCCGACTACCGCAACTCGGGCGATGTTGTTGACATTGCCTGATGTAAACGAGGAAATGGTGGATGAGTATTTACAGCAAAGAGCTAATAATGAAAAAAATGGAGAGCCTGTTACTAAGCCTGAATGGTTTAATGGCAGCATCACTAAAAGTGATGTTTATATGATTATTTCTGAAGCAATGATAGCCGAAAATATCTCCGAAAAGGTCATGGCAGTCATACAAAAAACCAGTGCAAAAAATGGTTTGCCCTTTGCTATGGTTAAGTGGTCGGCAGGCTATCAAGTGCCCTCATTATTTTCACCTGCCAATGATGAAAGGCTCATAAATTAGTATGTTAAAGCTGGATAGCGAAATTGATATAGCGCAGTTTTTTAAATGGTGGGGAGGGCAGTTAAGTTTTCTGTTGCCCCAGAAATTTAAGGCTGCACTGGCGCGTGGCAAAAGCTTGATCGTCGTGGAAGTGAGCGTCAAACACGCAAAGCTAAGTTATATTAATCATGAACAGGAAACGCCTTTAGGTGAGTTTGAGTTCAATGAACTGGCAAGAGAAGAAATACACAGCTTAATACAAGAGAATAATCAATACCGTGATGCCAGAATAGTTTTGCGTGTCCCGGAGATCCTGTCAATCATACAGGATGTTTATTTACCTGCTGCGGCTGAAGATAATTTACATCAGGTGATGAGTTATGAGCTGGATCGCTATACTCCTTTCAATAAGGAACAGGTCTATTTTGATGTGGTTAAAATAGGGCCAGCGAATAATAATGCCCTAATTCATCTGATTTTGATTCTAGTTCAAAAAGAAAATCTTCAGGGCATGTATGAGCAGTGTTTAAGCCTGGGTTTGCAGCCTTTTTATGCAGAGTCAGCAAGTCATGTAGAGGTTCCGGAAAAGATGAGGCGGCACTATAATTTATTGCCAAAAGAAATGTGCCAGAAAATAAGCAAAACGCCATTGTTTATTATGTTGGGTTCATTAACGTTGATGCTTATTTTGTTAGCCGTCCTGATTCTATTGCCACTGCAGATGGCTGAAGAGAATCTAAGTGATTTGAAAAAACATGTTCGTAAAGTTGAAAAAGTAGCTCTGGAGATAGAAAATTCTAAAAAAAGCATTGATTACTTATACCAGGCAACCCAAACCATTATTGATAAAAAAAACGCAGCACCTTCTATGATCTCCATTCTCAATACCGTGAGCGAGGTTTTTAATGATGACACCTGGGTGTCGAATTTACGTTATTTTAATAAAACGCTGCAATTATCGGGGCAGTCTGCAAATGCCTCGAATTTAATTGGCTTGATGGAAAAAACCAGATTATTTACGGGTACTAGGTTTATTTCTCCTGTCACCAAGGACAATAGAACGGGTATGGAGCGATTTAAAATATCCAGCCAAGTAATCAATAAAATAAGTGATGCCAATGCAGACACTGAATGATAAGCAACAGCGATGGCTAGCAATTGGTTTATTACTGAGCATTACGATCTGTATCGGTTTGTTGATATTAATACCCTGGTATGGCCGCTTGACACAAATACAAGAAGATATCGAGGAACAGGTCTTTAGGGACAAACGTTACCAGAGAGTGATTGCCAGCCGTGAAGAAGTATTAGTTGAAATAGACAAAGGCCGCATAGAAATTAATGCTTTAGGGTATTTTAATGAACAGGCGACACCTGCACTTGCTGCAGCAGAGTTACAAAAACGTATCAAACAAATGGTTCAGGACGCTGATGGTGACATTAGCAGCACTCAAGTATTGCCTAATAAAGATGAAAGTGGTTTGCTACGTATCACTGTGAAAGTGAAATTAACAGGCGATATGGACATGCTAAGGCATCTTTTATTTGAAATTGATATAGAAAAGCCGCTAATGATTATTGAAAACCTGACGATCATTCCGGGCCGCAAAAAGCGCAATCGAAAAACACGTCAAACAGAACAAACAGATAAAGTTATCGTGACGCTTGAGGTTTCCAGTTATATAAGGAAAGAAATGTAATGGCATCTATTAAATGGGAATACACATTAGCCTTCATTTTTGTTGTTTGCAGTGTCATATTACTGGTATTGATCGTTATGCAATCGAAATATGCTGAAACCAGCTATACAGATCTTTTGCATGAGATAGAAAATGAACAGAGTGCTGGCTTTACCCTTCAGGGTATTCCAAATTCGCCGATCAGTGAAGATACGCTGGAAGAATATGGTGAGCTTGTTGAAAGGCCGCTGTTTTTTAATGAGCGGCGTCCCATCATAGTGAGTGAGGAGGACGCTGCCGCTGTCGCCGCTGCCGCTGCTGCTGAAGAGGAGCAAGCGCTTGAAGACATGACGATTAAGCTGATTGGGATTATCAAGATCCCGGATAATGTCTATGCGCTTTTTCATGCGCCTAAAGCCAAGCCTGATGAAAGTGAGTTCCAGCGCTATAAACAAGGGGATGAGATTAGTGGCAGGACACTAAAAGAGATTAAGACTGACCGCGTCATTATTTCGTCCACAACGGGTACTGAGGAAATTTTATTGATGAAGCCACGTATGCATAGAGCCGTTCGTAAACCCAGAATACCCAAAAGAGCGAAAAAAACTAATAGAACAAACCCTTTTAATCGGAAAAAGAACAAGTAAGAATGAATTCTTATCAACAATATATCAGTACTTTCAGTTTGCTAGTGATTAGTAGTGTTTTATTGACTGCCTGTGAGACAGTGAGTCAAATTCATCTAGGGCCAAAATTAGGTATTAAAATACCGATCCAAGAGGATATACTCTTAGAAGCCCCGCCCGCTGATAGTAATGAAACTAGTAAAGAGAGCAGAATGGGTGAGCCTAGTACCATCATATTTTCGCAACTAGATAATAACGACAGCCAAAATTCTGACATGCGGATCGTACCGAGTAAGTCCTATATCGGCACTGGAAAGTTTACGGCAAGACAGACTCAAAAAGCAATCACAAAGTCTAAGGAAGGAACTTATTCAATTAATTTTGATGCTGCGGATATTGGTGAGATTAGTAAAATTATTCTGAGTGATATGCTGCATGAGAATTATATTTTAAACCCAAAGGTTAAAGGCAGTATTACCTTACAAACCACTAAACCCTTGACTAAAGATGAGTTATTGCCAACACTGGAAATGTTATTACGCATGAATGGTGCGGTGTTGGTCAAGCGTGAAGGAATTTATAGAATAGAGCCTGGCGCAAAGGGGATCCATTCGGCTAACACATCATTAATGAACAGTTCCAAGCTAGCAACAGGCTATCAAGTAAAAGTCATACCGCTAGAATATGTCGGTGTCACAGATATGGCTGAAATCATCAAGCCTATAGTGCCTAAAGAGGCGATTGTTAGAATTGATCCAGCAAGGAATATTCTCTTTGTTGCTGGCACACGGGAGGAGTTAGAAAAAATAATTGATCTGATTAATATCTTTGATGTTAATTATCTAGCGGGGATGTCTTTCGGATTTTATCCTCTAGAGAATACCGAGGTAGATAGCATAGTAGCTGATATTGAGAATATATTTAATAAAGGAGGAGAAACAACACCTCTTAGTGGTATGTTGCGTTTTATCAGCATCAAGCACTTGAATGCAATATTAGTCGTTTCCCCGCAAAAAGTATACTTAAGAGAAGCCGAAAAATGGATAAGAAGACTGGATCAGCAGAATGGCGTGATCGGAGAAGGCGGGGTTATCGTTTATAAAGTTCAGTATGTTGATGCGACTGAGTTAGCTACAACATTAAACTCGGTCATCAGCGGTATCGCGCCCACAACAGGTAGGTCAATCTCGGTTGCGCCAGGGCAAAGAACTGCACAGATTTCAAATAAAGGGCGACAGCCCCAAAAAAAAGCCCAGATAACAACCAGCCGTAGTCAGGGCAATACTTCTTTAGAGGGCATCAATATCATTGCTGATGAACCTAATAATGCATTGATTATTTTAGCTGAACCTCAGCAATACCGCATGCTAAGTAAAATCATCAAACATCTTGATGTAATGCCTTTGCAGGTACTGATTGATGCGACTATTGTGGCCGTTAAACTAGAGGATAATCTGGCTTATGGGGTGAAGTGGTTATTTAAGAATAGTGGGCCTGACGGTTTACAGGGGCTTGGAATTTTAGGGACAATAGCAGCAGGGGCAACTGCAGCTGCAAGTGGAGGGTTTTCTTATGGCTTGACACGTGGCACAGATGATATCCGTTTGGTCTTTAATGCATTAGCTAAAGATGATAAAGTCAATGTACTATCATCGCCTTCACTAATGATCTTAAATAATCAAGAAGCTACCATAAAAGTGGGTGACTCTGTGCCTATTAGAACCACTGAATCAACTAATACCGGTGGGTCACTTAATCCAATACAGACCAGCAACATTGAGATGCTGGATACGGGTGTTATTTTAACAGTAAAACCGAGGGTCAATGCTAGTGGTATGATTATTTTAGAAATAGATCAAAGTGTTGATAATGCCATTCAAACTGAATCATCTGGTATCGATTCACCTACTATACTAAAACGCCAGATACAAACAACAGTGACCGTTGTTGATGGTGAAAGTGTCGTTTTAGGGGGGTTGATTTCTGAAGAGCATAGCTACCTTAATACTGGAATACCTTTTCTAAAAGATATTCCTTATCTAGGCTGGTTATTTGGTACGCAAGGTAAAAAAGTCGTTAAAAATGAGTTGATAGTGGTTATTACACCGCGTGTCGTAGCCAATAAATTTGATGCACGTAAACTTACCGATGAGTATAAGCGTAAACTGACAGGTATTTATTATGATCAAGATGTGTTTACACCAGGTTCGGATCAATTATTAAGAGGTTATGATGGCATAGAAATACAGACTGAGGAACAGAGGGAAGCGCCGCTGGTAGATGAAGAATAATTGTTAGGGAATGGGGAATAAAATAACCTGTGCATTTAACGCAGGATTTTTGTTCGTCTTCGAGGCGCGTAAATAAGCGCATAGCAGGCTACGTAACTTATGTGGACTCCCCCGTGTTAACAATAAATTTGCTTAATTAAAGAAATAAATGCGAACTTATGTACGAGCTACTCATATAGAGTAGCGAACTCTGGCTCTATGATATTGACGCGGGCGTGTTTTCAAATCTATTTCACAAGCTCGAAGCTCTCTGTTACGTACTGATTTAACGCGCTGATGTTTATCTTCGCTGATGCATTTTTATGGTTAGAACTCTTTTACACAGGAAGAAGCTCTGCTTTATATTCTGTTCCCTGAGTGAGCATGGCAAACGCTGTTCTCACAGTTTTATTGGCTAATGCAACAGCCGCACACTTTTTACCTTTACGCTCAACCAGGCCTTGTATCCAAACCTCTTTTTTAGTCACCGTTTTTCTTTTAAGGTAACTCGCAATAAATAAACTACCCATATTGCGCAGGATTTTTGTTCGTCTTCAAGGCGTAGAAATAGGCGCATAGCAGGCTATTTCTACAACGCAGAAGACGGACAAAAAAACAAGCAAGGTGGGTGGGTTATTTGTTGCGAGTTACCTAACTAACCTGAGTTCAGGATAAGGAGTTATAGCAAAGGTAGTAAATCTTCTCTTCTTAGATTAAGAGCTGG
>CAYZUM010000032.1:0-16715 GCA_964481455.1 uncultured Methylomonas sp.
ATATTAATGCCACTATTTCTATAATGAAGAACCTAAAAACTTGAGGATCGAGTTTCAGCAATCAGCCACCTCTGTTTCAAGAAATCACTTGATCAACTTTTTAAAACTTGGTCTGTAGGTTCGAATTTATTCGAACCATGCGAATGAATTCGCACCTACAATAGCCTTACAACCATGCTAAAGAAATCGTTTATTGTCCTGACTATTATCATAACGCTAGTATTTGTCTGCTATTACTCTCTAGCAGCGAAATATAAATATGATGTTACACAGGACTACCAATATGCGTTAGAACATAGTGAGCATAACTTCACTGAGGTTTTACTAAAACAGGGGCAGTTTCAATTTAACAACTCAATAAACTGGGACACGGGTTTTATTCAATTAAAAGTGGCAGCAACATTCTTAGGCTATTTTGCTGAGCCTTATGTCGAAATCATGAGTGGCCAAAACAAGTCTATATTAAGCTTTGAACGCGGTGTACAAGGCGAGCGTTATATTAACCTACCTTTAACCAACAAAGCGGGCACACACACTATTCAGTTGATTGCTCACCACCTAAGTATTGAAGATCAGACAGCAAACGTCATTTTATTTAACACGCCTACCATACATCACCACCCTCGAGTACTGGTGATTGCGCCACATCCAGATGATGCAGAAATCGCTGCATTTGGCTTATATAGCCAGCATAATAGTTTAATTGTTACTATCACGGCAGGTGAGGCGGGGCCTCATACTTACGATGAAATATACACCGATAAAAATCAGCATTATCAGATGAAAGGGAAACTCAGGGTATGGAATAGCATCACTGTCCCTATGCTAGGCAATGTGCCACCTGAACGCGCGATCAATTTAGGTTATTTTGATGCTACCTTACAGAAAATGTTTGAAAACAAAGGGAGTTCCGTCAGTTCACTCTATACTGAAGTCGATAGTGTTAATTATTTTCGTCAGCAAAACCTATCCCGTTTAACGCCAGTTAACAAAAGCGGTAAAGCAACATGGTCATCACTGGTCACAGATTTAAAACAGATTTTACTCACCTTTAAACCAGACATCATCGTAACGCCCTACCCTGCCATAGACTGGCATACAGACCATCAGTACTCAACGATTGCGCTGGTTCAAGCTATCAAAGAACTTGACCTGAGCCAAGGACAGCTATTCCTATACACCAACCACTTAACCGCGAATAATTATTTTCCATATGGCCAGCAAGGTGAACTAGTCCCTATTCCACCTGACTTTAAGAAAACTCTTTATTTTGACAGTATCTACTCCTTTAAACTGCCACAGCCTAAAGAAAAAATATTTGCATTGGAAGCCATGAATGACTTACGTCTTGATACTAGCTGGTTAAACATATCCGGCGCATTTAAAGTTTTTATAAAAGCCTTAGGAAATAATCTGTTAATGAAAGATCAGACCTATTTCAGACGGGCAGTCAGAGAAAATGAGTTATTTTTAGTGGTTAATTTTTCGAGTTTATATCAAGCACAAATGATAAATAGCTTAAAGGGAACAAGCAAGGAAGAATAATCATAAGGCTATGTTAGCATTACATTAACGACATAACTGAATTAAGCCTGTAGATGACCCAATCAGCCTATAATTATAGTTTAACTCATCCATTTTGGGAGTGTTCCTTTGCCTAGTTTTGTTAATATCATTAAAAATACCGTTATTGCTGAATCAGCAAGATTATGTTATATCCTGACCAAGCCTTTTTTCAAAAAAAATATCTGGCTCATTTCTGAAACAGAAAATCAGGCCCAAGACAATGGTTATGAGTTTTTCTGCTGGATTGAAGAAAATACCTCAGATATAGACGTGTTTTATGTCATCAATAAACACTCACCTGATATTGATAAATTTAAGCACCGTAGCAATTGGTTAGCCGTTGACTCTTTCAAACAGGTTTTTTACCTTTATCATGCCAATAAAATCATTTCGACGCACGGGCTATGGATGATACCTAATGAATTTGGCATTTTAAAAAAACTGACTCGAAATACACTTAAAGCAAAAAAAGTTATGCTACAGCATGGTGTTAACTTTATCAAAAATAGCAGGAAGTACTATCATAAGTCTTTTTTCCCTTTAAATGATTTATGGATTGCAACGTCTCCACAGGAAAAAGAAATTTTCATTAATGAGTATGGTTATCTTGATAAGGACGTGGTTGTTACAGGACTGCCTCGATTTGACTCCCTCACCGATATAAGCAATCAATCAAAATGGCCAAATATGATTTTATTCATGCCTACTTTTAGGAACCATGAACAAGGCCTACGTGAAAAATTCAAAGAAACCGAGCTATATCAACGAATTCAAGCGCTAGTTTATGACAACCAGCTACAACAGCTACTTGAGGAAAAAAACTGTCACCTTGTCATTTACCTGCATCAAAATATTCAAGTGTATACAAGGTATCTTAATCAATTCGCCAACAATCGAATTCATATTATTCACCAGGGGGAGTTATCTGTTAAAGACTTACTGAGAATGAGTAAACTCCTTATCACAGACTATTCCAGTGTTCTTTTTGATTTTGTTTATATGAATAAACCTTTTATATCTTATCAATTTGACTATCCTCAATTTATTATCAACAGAGAAGATAAGCCACTCCACGACATACGCACTGAATTACCCGGCTATGTGGTTACAACTCATGATGAACTGATACACACCATTCAAACACTTGAACGGAGTCATTTTACTATGCCTGCAGAGCATCAACTAAGCGCAGCAAAACATTTTATCTACAAAGATAAAAGCAACTGCAAGCGAGTTTATCAAGCGATCAGCAAGTTATGATATCAGCAACTTTGATAGTGACGACAACAAATTCTGCCAGACTAGTGCATTGATATCAGGTGGGCTCACTTGTTCTGAAAAGCAAATGATAGCTTTATCTGAATTGGGGTGCCAATCCGCATAATTGAGCTCATCAGGGTTATAAAGTGCCAGCAAAGGTTTATCTAAGCCCGAAGCAATATGAACGATAGCGGTATCAACAGAAATCACCCAGTCCGCAAGAGACACTAAAGCAATCGCATCATAAATCGTCTCGCTCTGCGGATAATAAAAAACATTGTCCTTTGATACATCAAGACAGAGTTTTTCAACCTCTGTTTGTGCATCGGGTGCAGCCAGCACTGCAATATTAAGGCCTGGAAGAATTTTCAGAATTGCGCTGATTATTTTACGGGTATGGGCTGGATTTAAGCGTCTGGAACGACCTCTGCCATAAGCGTTGATGACTAACAAAGGGAGGCGAGTTTTGCTCGCAAGATATTGCTGAGCTAATGCCACTCGCTTAGCATTTAGCGGCACTTGGTAGTTAGGCCTATCTTCTTTGACTCCCAAGCATCGAAGTAGCATAACGAATTTCTGAGAAAAGTGCTGTTGCTGTGTTAGCTTTCCCAGTTTTAAATTAACACGGCCTACCTTATCATCCAGCCCAGCAACCGTTTTAGCCTGTACTTTGTATAGCAGATATAGGTCTTTCATTTTCATATGCAGATTAAAATGAATCAATAAATCAACGGTTCCCAGTTGGTTCGCAAGATGCTTTAACTGTCCGTATGAAGGCTTGGCAAGTACTTCGATCACTTGATCAACATCCAGATAGTTCTTAAAATAACCCGATAGGGTAGCAGAAGTGACAACCGTCAATTTGATACCGGGATACGCCTGACGCAAAGGCCCTATCATTACGGAAGAGACTATCGCATCACCCCATTTTGCATCCCAGCGTATAAAAACAATATGCTGTAAATCCGTAATAGGGCAGATAGCCTTTTCGACTTTGGCATCAAACAACAAGACGCCCAGTTTTCTTCGTACCTTGTCTCGAGTAAGCTGCCATTGTTTATTTAAACGTTTTAATAACATAGATATTTTTTATTGATCAAAAAAAGTGCCATATTTCTAAGGTCTGCAGAGCGGACGTTAGTCCGCATGACGACCGAATTTGCGGACTAAAGTCCGCTCTACAAGCAAACGACAGAACGCGAATTTGGGACTCTTCATGGATACAGTTACCTAACGACATTGCTCATAGGTCACGTTTACTCCAGCCTGTCTAATTGGCTCTTCAGATGTTGATAAAAAAGTTCTTCTGAGAAGTCTGACTCTGCTTTTTCTCGCGCTTTCTGGCTCATTTCTTTGAGTTGCTGTGATATTTTTTGAATTGCATCAGCTAAGGCAACTGGGTCCTTTGGGGGAATGGATTCTCCATAATCTGGCTCAGTGATTTCTGGTAATGAACCGACGTTGCTAGTAATAATAGGTTTACCTGAAGCTAACCACTCTAAACTGGTTCTCACGGTATATTCTGAATCTAAGGAAGGGATAATCCCGACATCACAAACCTGCATAATGGCAGGCACATCCTTTCTGCGGCCGGTAAAAATCAGCTGTTCTCCGCAATGGTGTTGCTCAGCAAAAGTATACAGTTCCTTCTGGGTAATGCCCGACTCCTCCCCAACACATATCAGACGACAGTGGATGCCTCTCTGGTTCAGTATTTCAAGAGTTTGTATGGCAATGGAATGACCTTTTACCTGGGTGATTCTTGCGACAAGCCCAAGCGTTATCATAGAGTCGTTAATTAAGAGGTCTTTTGCTTTGGGAATATTGGGATTAAATTTCTCAAGGTTAATAAACCCAACCGTTTTATGATAACCCTTGGGAGGTAAGCCAGCGCCTTGCTGCTGATCCTTTATCGCTCTTTCGTTAGGCAAAATGACAAGGTCACAATGTTTCTGGTATAGCATTTTAGAAAAAAAATGTTTCTTTGAAGGCCTGGCTTCCATTCTAATCTGTATTCTTTTTACATGTCGACAACTTGCCATCCAGAGATGCCCAATACCGCAAAAAGAAAAAATATGCGAAATCTGTGCTTGTTTTATTTTCTTATTAATTTGAAAAAATGACGTCAGGAAAGTAATAGGGTTTTCGGTTCTAGGGTCTAACTGATCCCAAATAGAATAGTTCCCTTCTATTGCACTTCTTCTAGGATAACCCTTTTTTGCAGTAATAAAGTGCACTTTCCAGCCTTTGTTTCTTAATACTTTAGCCAGTTTAAAAGCAAACCATTTTTCACCAGACCGCCATTCTTTATCCGTTATGATTAATGCATTGTTCATGTGCTTCACGTTTCCACCTGCCTGACTTTTAAAGTTGAATTGATAAGTTTCGGCTACGCACTTAAGACGGGACAAGCGACTAGGCGTAGGCTGAGTTAGCGATAGCGTAACCCAGCCTACAATTTTTTAGATGTCCCGTCTTAAGTTCGTAGCCTAAGTTTCTGATACGACTTCCCAATTAAAACAGAACAAAGATACTTCAAATTATTTATTCATTGTATGGGAATGGCGACTAATATTTGAGTATATTGGGATAAATAAGCGATTTTTCAAGCGCTTCTTTCCACTCACCCCCTATTCTTTTATCTCATGAATAGTACTACTCATAATACCCGCAAAAATTACCATCATCACAGCAAGGAATATCACCATCACATGATGCCCAAACGAATAATTTGTGAGCCCAAAAATAAAATAAGCACCTACCATCATAATACCTTGGAGGCTTAAGTATCTAGCTCTATTAGTATAATGATCAGAACGCGAACTGTAAAAATAATAGGCACTCCCTGCATATAATATGATATAGGCCAAAAAGCCCACGATCCCGGTTGATACGAAAATTTGCAATGCTTCATTATGTACATGGCTATACAATTTTATTTTCTTTATTTCACCGGTTTCTATTTTATCTTTTAAAGCCTGTTTAAACCTTCCCGAGCCAACCCCTAACAAAGGATGTTCAGCAATAACCAACCAGCCTGCCTTCCACAGCTCCAGACGTGTTCCTACTGAGGTTTTAGCCGCTTTTAACTGATCGGTTGAAAAATAAGTTGCGGTGTTCTTATAGGCCAGATCAATACGTGATTTAACATGGTCATTTGAGTAGTAAATCAGCAAAATCCCCACTATTAAGCCGATAACACTGAGTATTTTTATGCTTCGCTGACCTGGGAAGTACATAAAAAACAGGGTCATAAAAAATGGCAGCGCAAGCCACCCTCCCCTTGAGCCGGATAGAATTGAACCTGTGCTGCCAAGTATAAAAGCGAGCAAAGTGATAACAATAAATGTCTTTTTAAAACGAATTTCCTGAATTAATAACAAGCCCGCGAGGCTCATCATACCTAATAAAAGGCTTATATTGCCAAAATTTATTTTGATCATATAGCCAAGAGAACTGTATTCCTTTAAGTTATGATGATGTAAAAAATGGTATTGATATAAAGCTAAGAAACCTGCACCTATACTACCTATTAGAATACCAATCACTAAGGGCCTTAAGTTTATTTTAATGTTCCGAAGTGCAAAAAATATAGGCAATACAAAAACAAACCTCAAATAATAATCAACATACCTTAAGCTGAGATCTCTGAAAATAACATCTAAAGCCATGACCAAGGGTAACAATAGCATCGAAAAAATCAATACTTTTTCTCTTTTACTTAAGCCGATTTTGACTTCACTGCTAAATTGTAAAACAAGCAATGACAATACTAAAATAGGTATTGCCGCTATATTGACGCCATGATGCACAGTTAACACCAGCGCGGGCATTGCAAACAACGAAAACGATAGATATTTTGTAAATATTTTATCCATAAGTTATGCCATGAGTATTTTTGCTGTCATTTTTAGTTCATGCTAAGCTAGAACACACTAACTATCTGCAAGCATTATTCCAATGCAAGTCTAGCTTACATTATCCCTTATTTTCTGTATGACAAAAACAACATCAAGTTTTAATATTTATAAGCGCTTACTAAAGTATGTCATTCCATACCTTAAATTTTTTATGATCAGCATATTTGGCTTTGCTATTGTCGCAATTGCTCAGCCTTTATTTGCGGAACTGGTCAAGTTAATTATTGATACCATAGAGCAGGGTAATAAAGCAGACCATAAATATCTCCCAGCCTATATTGTTGGGCTGGTGATGTTTAGAAGCGTGGGGACTTTCTTTGGTAACTATTTTTTAGCCAAAGTCTCTGTCAATGTGGTGCATAAGCTACGCCAGGATATTTTTAATCACTACTCTCAACTTTCCACTGAGTATTTTGATGCCCAGAACAGCGGTCATTTAATCTCGCTGATTACCTATAATGTTGCCCAAGTCACTAACGCTACTACGAGTTCAGTTAAATCATTTGTCAGAGAAGGGCTCACAGCAATAGGCTTAATTGCCTATTTACTTTGGCTTAACTGGCAGTTAACACTGGTCTTTTTTATCATTGCGCCTTTTATAGCGATTATTGTGACGGTTGTCAGTAAAAAACTCAGAGCTCTCAGCAAGAATGTACAAGACTCGATGGGCGATATGACCCATATCACTTCTGAACTGGTTCAGGGAAACCGCGTGGTGAAATGTTTTGGCGGCTCTGCCTATGAGATAAAACGCTTTAAAGCAAGCAGTTTTTTTAACAAGCAACAATCACAGAAAGTCGCTCTGGTTTCAGCCATTCAAAATCCTATTATGCAGCTACTGATTGCATTTGCTTTATCGGGTTTGCTTTTTTTAGCGTTTACGATGATGGACACCGCCAGCACAGGTGATTTTGTTGCCTATTTATTAGCTGCCTTTATGCTGCCTAAACCCATTCAATCTCTCGTCCAGGCAAATAATGAAATTCAGAAAGGTATTGCAGCGGCAGGCGATATTTTTATCGCACTAGATGTTGAACCTGAACTTGATCAAGGTACTATCAAAAAAGCCGCAGGAAAAGGCACATTAAAATTTGAGGGTATTTCTTTCAGCTACCCCAGTTCTGACAAGCTTGCTGTCAAGAATATTAATCTGAAGATTCAATCAGGTCAAACGATTGCTATTGTCGGTGCTTCTGGAAGTGGAAAAACGACTTTAACCAATCTAATACCGCGATTTTATGATTATTCCAAAGGACGAATCTTATTAGATGGTGTCGAAATCAATCAATACACGCTGAGTTGTCTAAGAAGTCAAATAGCCTTAGTCACTCAAAATATCACCCTATTTAATGATACAGTATTCAACAATATTGCTTATGGCATTCTCAGTGACATTGACGAGGCCGAAGTATTAAAAGCCGCTGATGATGCTTATGCAACAGAATTTATTCAGTCACTAGAAAATGGCATGCAAACTAAAATTGGTGAGCATGGAATACAATTATCCGGCGGGCAAAGACAACGCTTAGCGATTGCCCGCGCCTTACTCAAAAATGCACCTCTATTGATTCTTGATGAGGCGACTTCTGCATTAGACACTCAATCGGAACGTTCCATTCAAAAAGCTCTCGAACATGTGATGGCCAATAGAACAACCATTGTGATTGCGCATCGCTTATCAACCATTGAAAAAGCAGATGTGATTTTGGTCATGGAAGCAGGCGAAATTGTAGAACGAGGAACGCATACAGAATTATTAGCTAAAAATGCTGCTTATGCTAAATTGCATGCAATGCAATTTAATGACACTTCTGCAATATAGGTTGAGCGGACTTGAGTCCACTATTGAAAACACTGAAATCTGATGCAACTTATAGTATTAAGGAATGGGAATTGAATAAGTTGTGCATTATGACGCAGTATTTTTGTTTGCCTTCAAGGCGCGGTAACAGGCGCATAGCTAGCTACGTAACTGTTTCCGCAACGCAGAAGGCGAACAAAAATACTGCGTCATAATTGCACAACTTATTCAATTCCCATTCCTTAGCGGACTGAAGTCCGCGCTACAGTGCTCTAAAATTCATAACGCACGCCGCCAGAAAACCCATTACTCGTCACATTTCTATAGCCAAGCAATGCTTGATAGTTAAAGAATATTTGTACTCCACCCTGGAAAACATTGGAAAAACCAA
This sequence comes from uncultured Methylomonas sp., assembly GCA_964481455.1. Taxonomy (GTDB): domain Bacteria; phylum Pseudomonadota; class Gammaproteobacteria; order Methylococcales; family Methylomonadaceae; genus Methyloprofundus. The sequence continues at coordinate 8,939 of CAYZUM010000032.1, forward strand.
AGCCGACAGTTGCAAAGTCTCTATCAGGGTTATCCGTAAGGGCTGTTAAGTTTATTCCATTAGGGTCTGCAGTATATCGGGCATTAATCACACGACTATTATTCAGGATTTCATGATGCCAACCGGCATTAAATTGTGGAATAAATACGCCATAGGAATGACTATAAGCATAGGCAAATTGCATACCTAGCAAAGTTTGTAAGGATTCAAAATTTTGCTCATCAACCGTTAAGTTTAAACCTCTCGCACCTGATTCTGAATATTCATCAATATTTCCATGATAGTAATCCAGGCGAAAATAAGGATTTACATTAAATCCCTCATAGTTGTAGTTATAACCAAAACCAAGCCCAGCAGCGTATTGCTGACCATTAGCATTTGCGCTTGCAGTCCTACTTGATCCGCCTTGAGAAGCTGAATTTTCTGACAAAACAACAACACCGCGCTCTATATCATAATCGCTCCATCCATAAGTAAAGGTACCATCAACATAGAAATTTGCGATATCGTAAGCAGCAAAAATGGACAAATTATAAATATCTGCATCCACCCCGCCTCCTGACACGTTAGCAGTATTTTGAAAACTAGAGTCAAGGCGAGAATAACCAAATGCGATACCAGAAACAAAATGGTTAGTAAAGCGATAATCTAAGCCAAGTACTACGCCTCCAGAAGAGAAATCAGTTGCATCTTCACGGTCAGAACTTTGAATTTCACCAAAACCTCCGATACCATTAACAAAGAAACTTAATTGATTATCCAGTAAGGAGCCTTCTTCATCTCCGCTACTCCCACCCACAGCCTGGCTAATTTGGTGTATATCGAAAAGATGAGTGTTAACTTCTGCAACCTGACCCGATAGCGTACTCATCGAAATCCTCGATGGTGAAGCCATTTCTTCAGTCGCTACATTTTGCAGAGCACTGGCAAGCTGGTCTTCATTAATGCCTAATTGGTTAGCATTACCGACACCACCATCATTCACTATGGCCGTTTGTATCATTGCATTACACTGATTAAATAAATCTTGTCCCGAGTCATTGCCGGCAGGTTTAACAGGCGCAAAAGTTGGAGCGAGCCCTTTACAAACGGCTGAAATGGCATCTCCCGTTGTTTGTTGGAGTTCAGTTTGTCCAGCATTTCCAAGGACAGTATTCGCCGCACTGACAGAACAAGTGAGCCCCGCACCTCCGCATATCAAAAGGGTTTGCAAAACTTTAAGGTTTAACCGAGCATGCGTGCTTTTTATTTTTATTGTTTTTTTTACCATAACTCTACTTCCAAATTAATGATCTAGATTGGTTTGATATTATTCTTAATATCACTGGCTTGATGTTAATCTCTATTCTATAAAGTGTCAATAAAGCACTGAAAAACTACCATTTATTAATATATTAGAACATTATTAAGTAGAGTGCATACGAGCGTTGCAAGCCCCTTTTTCTGCTCGTTAAATACGTCTACCGAGTGTATAATAAATTGACAAAAAATCAGGCATAATGATAGACATAGACTAAAACTCACAACAGGAGTCGTTGATATGTTCGCAATCAATAAATATCCACATTTTATTTGGCTGACACTTAGTTTCATCACACTGGCTAGCTGTAGTTCACAACCCGCATCTGTACAGCAGATAGCACAACAGTCAAACGGTTCAGAATGGTTAGTTGTCGACTGTCTGCTACCAGGACAAATACGTAATCTGGGAAGCGGTTTAACTTACCTGACCCAGCGCAAACCCATCAAAACATCCGCTGTCGACTGTGAAATTCGTGGCGGTGAATATGTCGCCTTTGACCGCGCTGATTATAAAACTGCACTCTCTATCTGGCTGCCACAAGCTCAGGAAGGTAATCCAGAAGCACAGGTTTATGTTGGAGAAATTTATGAAAAGGGACACGGCTTAGCACCCGATTACGTTGTCGCTGCTCATTGGTATAAAAAAGCAGCAATGCAAGGAAACTCTCGGGCGCAAATAAATTTAGGCTATTTATACGAAAAAGGGTTAGGTGTCGATTCAGACCTTGTTAGCGCTTTAAATTGGTATCGAAAAGCATCAGGACTGGAAAGTGACGACATCGCGTTTGCATCCACGATAGAAATAGCGGTCAAGGCAGAATATGAAGATGAATTAAACCTGCTGAGAAACGCACTAGATAGCCGTCAGGCTGAAATTGATAAGCTACAGTCAGAACTGAAGAACTCCAGAAAAAATTATCATAGGGAACAAAAGAAACTCAATAAGCTAAAATCTAATCTTAACAAATCACGCAACCAGGTGGAGCAATTAAAATCAGTCCAAATCACCCCGGACAACTCGACACAATTAAGTTTATACCAGCAAAAATCACAGGATGATGCAGCAAAGGTTAAACAGCAGCTTGAATTAGTAGAACAAATGAAAGCTGATTTAAACAAAAATAATAATCAGCTCAAAACTAAGTTAAAACAATCTGAGCAGCGTAGCATCCAGCTAAGCGAAGACTTAATCAAACATAAGCAAGAAGAAGGCTTGCTCAAAGCGCAATTAATCACCGCAGAAAATCAATTATCAAGCTCCAGATTATCCATCGCCCAACTGAAAGACCGTTTATTATCGGAACAAAATAAAATTGATGATGAAAAAAAGGCATTAAATACTCTAAAAAAACAATTGAACTCCCAGCATACTGCAGAACTGAGTGAAGCAACATCACAGCTAACTTTACGTAATAAAGAATTAGCCAAGCATCATATATTAATCACACAACTTGAAACAGAAAAATCCAGAATTACCCTTGAAAAAAATTCACTCACTGCTGACCAAAATAAATCCTTAACAGAAAAAAACCAGCAACTGGAAGGACTGAATAGTAAATTAACTCAGAAAAATCAAAATCTTGAAAAGCAGCGCACAAGAATTACCCAGCTAGAAGCAGAAAAGGAACGAGCATTACTAACCCAAAAGGAACTGCAAAAAGCCAGTACTCAAAACATGGGCGCTAGCAAGGAACGCATCAAGCAATTAGAGTCTCAATTAGCACAACACGAACAAAGCTATCAGCAACAAACCACTCAAATTCAATCACTACAAAAGGATAAACAAAGCTATGAATTCAAGATCAAACACCTGGAAGCTAAAAAGCAGCAGGAGCAGCAACAAAAACTTGCCTTTGCTAAGCCCTCAATTGAGATTCTAGACCCTCCCTTTACAATAACTCGTGCGACTAATGCCCTAAGCGTCAGATTACGCTCAGCCATGAGCCACCGTGAAATAACAGGGCGTGTTATCGCGTCAGCAGGCCTGATGTCATTTAATATCAATGGCATCAATGAAAAAGTAAACCCCTCAGGATTATTTAAAACAAAAATCAAGTTACTCAATAAGGACACTTTAGTCAAAGCTATCGCGATTGATAAAGTAGGTAACAAAGCATCACTTGAATTTACACTGTTACCCTTAATGCAGCAAACACCCTCCATTATTTCTCTTCCCCCTGAAAATGTTCGACTCACTACCAATATCAATACCGGTGTTAATTTTGGCACCTACCATGCTTTAATCATTGGTAATCAACAATACCAATATTTTTCCGACCTGCAAACACCTGTTAATGATGCCAAAACAGTTGCCAGCATACTTAAGGATAAATATGGATTTAAAACAACTCTGCTTTTAAACGCAAATCGCCATGAGATTCTTTCTGCACTCAATAAACTGAGATCTGAATTAACAGAAGCCGACAATTTGCTCATTTACTATGCTGGACATGGTGAACTTGATCGTGTCAATCTACGTGGTCACTGGCTACCCGTTGACGCAGAAGCAGATAATACAGCAAACTGGATTTCGACCATTGCTATCACCGACATCGTCAATATCATGTCTGCAAAACAAGTATTGATCGTTGCTGACTCATGCTATTCAGGTGCTATGACCCGATCATCCCTCGCCAGGCTTGAAACAGGAATGACTGATACATTACGTTACAAGTGGTTACGATTAATGTCACAAACCCGTTCTCGCACCGTTCTAACATCAGGCGGTCTAAAGCCCGTTCTAGATGTTGGTATGAATGGCCACTCCATTTTTGCCAATGCCTTTATTGATGCAATTTCCAATAATGATAAAATCCTTGAAGGACAAAAGTTATACAGAATAGTGCATAAAAATCTTGTTAAAATAACCAGAAAACTTAACTTCAAGCAAGAACCGCAATATGCCCCTATCCGCCATGGAGGCCATGAAGCAGGAGACTTTTTTCTAGTCTCTAATAGATAATTCAATGACTATCATATTATGACAGATCACTATAAGGGGTTAGGTTTTATCCTACCCGTATCATCCACATGTGACACCTTAATACCGAATTTTCAGCCTATTATGTTGCAGACACTCTGTTTGTTAAGGAAGGTCACTTGTATGCGAATAGACGTTATGAAATGGGAGTGAAATAACATGTGCAATGACTACCGCCCACTTATCTTGAGCTTCAAATATGTACAAGTTCTGTGTAGGTTGTGGGTGAGGCACGAACTCCAACATTTTGCCGCTCACTATACACCGGTGTCTGGGGTGTCATCATGTGCTAAGGTAACTCGGAACAGATAACCCACCCATCTTGCTAGTCTTTTTGTTCGTCTTCAGCGTTGTAGAAAAAGTTTCGTAGCCAGCTATGCGCCTATTTCTACGTCTTGAAGACAAACAAAAATCCTGCGCAATATGGGTAGTTTATTTATTGCGCCTTACCTAAGCAACAGGGCTTTATGATTGTGCAATCCCTTGTTGGGGTTCGTACCTCACCCGCAGCCTACACTTACTTATTGATAACGGGAATGGGCTGAGGTTTAAATTCATACGTTAGGCACAAAAAAGTGCTCCAAAGGGAGCGTTTCGGCATTGATGACAATTGTTTTTTCTATCTTTCCAATCAGAGGTTAGCCTCCCCCTTCAAAATAATGATAAACAGATGCTTGCGCAATATATTATACTGCTTTCTACTCTCAACGCTCTGTAGTTGCACGAGTCCTGAATTCAGGTTTTCACAGCAAGCGGAAAAGTATGGTTTTGAAAAAAAAATTGTCAATGGAACAACCTTCAAACACATGCTATATATCAAGCCGTCTACCAATAATACCACTTTGCATATTTATCTAGATGGCGATGGCTCTCCATGGATAAATCACCGTTGGATATCCAGTGACCCCACACCCAGAAACCCTTTGATGTTAAAATTGATGCAACAGGATGAAAATACATCGATTTATATAGGTAGGCCTTGCTACTTTGAATTAAACCTCTCCCCAGCCTGTAGCAATAAGTTATGGACGAGTCATCGTTATTCTCCGGCTATTATTAATTCAATGCTGGCTGTCATTAATCACAGAATTAAACACTATCAAGCTAAGCGAATAATATTAATAGCCTATAGTGGCGGCGGAACATTAGCGATGCTAATGGCTGAGCAATTGCCAAACATAACAGGCATCCTGACTATCGCTGCAAACCTGGATATTAACGCATGGACTGAACACCACGGTTATTCACCCTTAACAGGGTCTCTTAACCCAATTGACCGATTAGCACTGCCAAAAAACATATTTCAATTGCATTTAGCAGGTGGAAAAGACAATAATATTATGCTTAAACATATTAAAACTTATGCCAAAAAGCAGCATCTTGCTCAAGTACGCATATTTGAAGAGTATGATCACCACTGTTGCTGGGAAGAAATATGGCCCTCCATTCTGACACTTATCGACAGCCATACCGTACAATGATAACAGCCTCAATAGCTATGCAACGTTTTCGAATCATTAGAAGAACAAAGATTGAACAATGAATCCAAAAATGTCCAATGAATTGGAATCTGCAGAAACGGTGATCAATCCACGGCTTGCCTCCGAGAAAGCAGTGTTGGAAATTGGTGATATTATTAAAAATCGTTTTATTTTAGAAGAAGAACTGGGCCGTGGCGGTATGGGGGTCGTCTTTAAAGCGAAAGATTTACGCAAAGAAGAGGCAAAAGATCGTAACCCTTATATTGCTTTAAAAGTGTTAAATGAAGACTTTAAAAATAATCCCGAGTCATTTATTGCCCTACAACGTGAAACTTGCAAGACTCAGGAATTAGCCCACCCAAATATTATCACTGTCTATGACTTTGATAGAGATGGTAATCATATCTATATGACCATGGAATGGTTACAGGGAAAACCCTTAAGCACCTTACTATTCGAACAATATTTTCGCTCCTGCCCGCTAAAAGAACGCTGGTCCATTATTAAACAAATTTCTCTGGCACTCGCTTACGCTCACCAAAAAAACATTATTCACCTAGACCTTAAGCCCAGCAACATTTATGTTAAGCATGATGGAACCGTAAAAGTCCTGGATTTTGGTATCGCCAGAGTAGCGAAAAATCCGGGTTTAAATAAATCTCAGGACCTGACTATTTTCGATGCAGGCACTTTAGGTGCGATAACGCCCTCTTATGCAAGTTGTGAAATGCTGGAAAATCAGGATCCTGACTTTAGAGATGATATTTATGCTCTCGCCTGTGTTTCCTTTGAAATTCTTGCCAACCAGCACCCTTTTAACCGCATGCAAGCCACGCACGCCTGTTTTAAGAAAGTAATGCCACCCCCTATCTTTGAAATTTCAAAAAAACAATACAAAGCTCTAATGCATGGGTTAGCCTTTATTCGTAAAGACAGGGTTCCGACTATTGAACAATTTTTAAAAGAGGCTCAGCTAAGCGAAACTGGCAATACAGGCTTAAATGATATTTTATCTTTGAAATCGTTCATCATTACCACCACTGTTATTGCAATCACAATGGTCTGGCAAAATAATGATGACCAGACTAAAGTTACCAAGGAAATACCTACTATAGATGATTCAGACGCTAATAAAACAAATATTAAATTAACCCGCAAAGAACAAAAAAAGATTTCTAGAATGTTAAAAATTGCAGCAATGCATTTTATGGTGGGCCGTTTAGTAGATCCTCAGGGAACAAACGCATTAAGTGCCTATAATGAAGTTTTGTTAATTGACCCTAAAAATCAGGCCGCTTTAAAAGGTATTGATGAAATTGCCAATTATTATAATCTACTAGCACGTGAACTATGGGGTAAAGGGGAGAAAAAATTGAGTATTGAGATGTTAAATAATGGACTACGGGCATCTCCCAAGAACGAAGACCTACTTACATTTCAAGACAAGACTCACGTTGGAGAATATTAACGTCACAACGCCCCGATAGTAGCCGTTCACCTCCTCTATGAAAACCAAAGGATTAAAAAGAGCTTTTCTAAAAAACCTCCCTAACCCCTCCTCCTTGTTAAGGAGGGGACTGAGCGGTTACCCACGATAAGCTGCTGAAGTAACACAAGGATGAGTTTAACGCAGTAAGGCACGAAATTCACTGGAAAAGCTTATTGATTTTGAAAGGGATGCGCTTTATGACAAATGCTTGCGCTCCATTTACCAATAATGCCGCTGAAAATTCGATTCGGATGACAAAAGTTCAACCGAGAATATCGAGCTGCATTCGCCGCTTCAAGGAGGCCGGGATATTTTGACGCGTCAAAGGTTATTTAACAACATGCCGTAAACAAGACCTAAGGTAAGGCGCAATAAATAAACTACCCATATTGCGCAGGTTTTTTTGTTTATCTTCGAGACCTAGAAAAAGTTTCGTAGCCAGCTATGCGCCTATTTCTACGTCTTGAAGACAAACAAAAATCCTGCGCAATATAGGTGGTTTATTTATTGCGCCTTACCTAGGAA
>CAYZUM010000033.1:0-16548 GCA_964481455.1 uncultured Methylomonas sp.
CTGGAGAGTCAAAAGCTCTCGTAACATACTGAGGTAGCTCGCAACACCCACCCACCCCCATCTTGCTAGTCTTTTTGTTCGTCTTCAGCGTTGTAGAAAAAGTTTCGTCGCCAGCTATGCGCCTATTTCTACTCATGGAAGACAAACAAAAATCCTGCGTAATATGGGGAGTTTATTTATTGCGCCTTACCTGAAACAAATGAATTTAAAAATCTTCCATATTTGTTGGTGAATTCGAAATAGATCATTAAATTCAATAATTTAAAAAGTATAGCATGTCTTAAAACTGTAAATTTCATGAGAACTTTTAACTCTCAAGTTTTAAGGGAGTGACTTGATTCTGTGGTCTATATGGTAATGGCACGACCTTAAGGATTTAATTTTTTAAAAACAATATGTTATGATTTAATTCCAGTCATAAAAAGAATGTCAGCAATTTATAATAAAGTATAAATAAAGTATAAATAAAGTATAAATAAAGGAGTATCCTAAATTAGCTATTTTTATTAAATCAAAAAAATGCATAAATATTTCTGTAACCAATTGAATTGTTTTATTAATTTCTTAAAGTCGTGCCATTAGTCTATATGGCTTGACCCTATTTGAAACTTTGGTCGATGCACACGCTATTTAGGCCCCTTCCCAAGGGTGTCATATATACTCATTGAAGATTAAGCAAATAAGGTACGCCCACCATCTACCGTAATCACCTGCCCAGTAATATACTGAGCATCCTCTATTAAAAAATGAATGGCTTTAGCGATATCAACAGGATGACCAATGCGCTGCAAAGCAACCTTAGCGAGTATTTCCTGCTTTTTCTGTGTATCTGTCTCATTTTGCTCAGGCCATAAGATTGCCCCTGGTGCAACCGCATTAACCCTGATTTCTGGAGCCAGTTCTTTGGCTAGTATTTTAGTCAAAGAGACAAGCCCAGCCTTAGCAATACAGTACACTGAATATCCCTCTAATCCACGCTCTGCATGGATATCAACTATATTGACGATACAACCCTTATTGCTGTCTAAAATAGGCGTTAAGGCCTGAATTAAAAAAAAAGGCGTTTTTAAATTACTCCCTAGCAAGTCATCCCATTGCATTTCTGTTACCTGAGTGACTTCAGTCATATAAAAAGCCGAGGCATTATTGATTAATACATCAATCCCCCCCCAGGCTTGTTTTGCAAAATCGGCAAGCCCCTGTAACTCTTGCATATTATGTAAGTCTGCTTGATAAAGCCGAACCGAATCATGCCTTTGTCCATTTAGTTCGTCAGCCAAAGCGGTTGCAGCATCAATGGAAGAGCGATAATGCAACACAATATTGTTGCCTTTAGCATGCAAATAGCGCACACAATGGCTCCCCACGCGCTTTGCTCCCCCAGTGATCAAAACACTCTTTATAGGTGTCACTGGTAAGTTTCACCTTTGTGCTTCAACCAGCCTGAAACATGCCGCCCGCCCGGGTCTTTATGCGTCCAATGAATAACGCCTCCTCTTGAATTCCATTCAAATTCACCATAGTATTCCACTGTATCGCCTTTTTCTAAGCCAGAAATTCTTGGAGCCAAGTCAATATTATGTGCTACCAACACAGTTTGCTCTGCCCCAACCTTTAGAATAAACTTTTGGTGTCTGGAGCCTTTAAGGTCATCACGTAAGACCTTTACAACCACCCCTTTGCCCTGAATTTGCAGGTCACTTTGTTTATTTTCATAGGCATTCTGAAGGTTACGACTCTCTTGTTTTTCACTATTGCCCTTAATCCTTTGTAATAATTCAGTAAAATTGAATGCCCCCTTCTCTTGATAAGCATCAAAAGCAACGAGTACGACAGCTAATAATAAAACAATAATTTTTTTCATAAAGAGAGATCGTGAGGTAAGGTTATTGGGTATCCAGGATATAGATCTGAAGCATGAAATAACATGTTCATTGACCGCCATACACTGACTAGAATTCTATCTATACATTAGCTCTGCGCAGATTCTGGGTGGGGTACGGGTCCTAATATTTTGCCGCTAGCTATTTGATTTATATCAGGGATTGCCATGTATTTAGCAACAGTTTTTTATATTCCGCGCTAAAACAGTAGCCTTTTGCCCCCCCATAGAGGGATTGTAGCTGTAAAATTATTTTTTATGAAAATCAATAAACTAACCATTACCCAACCGCTTTTGTCCTTTATTACGCACAAATAAGCGCGAAAACAACAACCCCGTTTCAAATAGTAACCAGATGGGAACGGCTAATAATGTTTGCGAAATTGCATCAGGAGGCGTTAAAAACATACCAACAATAAAAGCACCTACAATAATATAAGGCCGCTTGTCTGCTAACTGCGCGGGGGTAAAAATACCTGTCCAAACGAGCACAATAGTGACAATAGGTACCTCAAATGCCATGCCAAACGCAAAGAACATAGTCAGCACAAAATCCAGATATTTAGAAATATCTGTCATCATTGCAACACCTTCGGGAGCTGCGGAGGTTAAAAAATCAAAGACCAGTGGGAAAACAACGAAATAGGCAAAAGCCATTCCCATTGCAAACAATAAAGTGCTGGCAAATAATAAGGGTGCAATCATGCGTTTTTCATGTGCATACAAACCCGGCGCCACAAAAGCCCAGAATTGATACAAGATAACGGGGATTGAAGAAAAAATAGCAGCGACTAAAACCAATTTAAAAGGTGTTAAAAAGGGTGAAATAACATCAATAGCAACCATTGAAGTATTTTCGGGTAAAAACTGCATCAATGGTTTCGCTAAAAAACCATAAATTTCATTTGCAAAAGGAGCCATTGCCAAAAAGACAAACAAAACGCTGACAACGACCTTTAATAAGCGGTTACGCAGCTCAATCAGGTGCGAAATAAACGACTGTTCCTGCGCTTCATTTTCCACCATTTTTTTCTTTATCCATTGGCTCTTTTTTTGATTCTAAAAAATTTCCGACACGCTCATCAAAATCCAGACCTTTTGTCATAGAGTCAATTTTATCTTGCTGTTCTTTTAGCAATTGCCTTAACTCTTCTTCCTTAAGCTCTTCCTTTATTTCTTCTTTGACCGAGGCAACCATATGCCGACCTTTACCTACCCAAAAGCCCGCAATACGTGCTACTTTAGGTAATTTCTCAGGCCCAATGACGATTAAACTCACCAGACCAATTAAACAAAGCTCCCAAAAACCGATATCAAACATACGCTAGGCTTTGTCTTTAGCTGATTGTTTTTCTGTTGTGTCTGTCTTAAGAACGTCCACTTCGATGATCTCTTCATCCTTGTCGGCCAGGTTTTTATCTTCTTCACCGTCCTTCATTGCTGAACGAAAGCCTTTTACTGCACCGCCTAAATCACCGCCCATATTGCGTAGCCGTTTAGTACCAAATAAAACGATGACTATAACTAATACTATTAATAATTGGGTTACACTGATTCCCATGATAAATCCTCTTTAGGTTATTTCTGACGTTGAGCTTTTTCTTCTAGGCCTGATAAACCAAAACGCCGCTGTAATTCATTCAATACATCGTCAGGGTGTAGGCCTTGCTCGGCAAGTAACACCATGCAATGAAACCATAAATCTGCAGTTTCATAAATGATTTGTTCTTTATCACCATCCTTTGCCGCTATCACTGTCTCGGTCGCTTCTTCACCTATTTTTTTTAAAATAGCGTCTAGACCTTTAGCATAAAGACTCGCCACATAAGATGAATCAGCCGATTCTTGCTTACGTTGCTCTAAAACAGCCGCTAATTCTGTTAATACATTACTCATTTACCTTATTCTCTGTAGAGCGGGCTTTAGTCCGCTTGTTTTATATGTCCGCAACATAAGCGGACTAAAGTCCGCCCTACAACGTATGTTATATTTTATACATCTCGGCAGGATCTTTTAAAACCGGTGAATTGTCTTTCCAGACTCCTTTTTCCAGAGTACGATAGAAACAACTCTCTCGCCCTGTGTGACAAGAAATACCGCCTTCCTGCTCTATATTGAGTAACAATACGTCCTCATCACAGTCTACAGAAATAGACAGCACTTTTTGCCTGTTCCCGGATTCTTCGCCTTTACGCCATAATTTTTGCCGAGAACGTGACCAGTACACTGCATATCCCCCCGAATGAGTTAAAGCCAATGATTCACGGTTCATCCAGGCAAACATCACGATTTTACCTGAATCAGCCTGTTGCGCAATGACAGGCACTAGGCCCTCCTGAGTCCAGCGAATCTTGTCTAGCCAGGCATCACTCATTCTAAGCGTACCTCTATCCCTTCGTTCTGCATATATTCTTTTGCCTCTTGCACGCTATATTCCGCAAAATGAAAAATACTCGCGGCTAATACGGCATCCGCCTTGCCTTCTTTGACCCCTGCCGCCAAATGTGACAAATCGCCCACACCGCCCGAAGCAATGACCGGCACAGAAACCGCTTCGCTGATTGCTCGCGTTAATGGCAAATCAAAGCCTTCTCGTGTGCCGTCTCTGTCCATACTGGTCAACAGTATTTCACCTGCCCCATAATCAACCATCTTTTTTGCCCATTCTATGGCATCTATCCCGGTTTCTTTGCGGCCACCATGGGTAAATATTTCCCAACGACTTGCTTCGCCTGCAGCACTCACCTTTTTTGCATCTATCGCGACAACGATACATTGTGAGCCAAATTTATCTGCCGCTTGTTTAACAAAGTCAGGATTGAACACTGCGGCACTATTAATACCCACTTTATCCGCTCCCGCATTCAACATGCAACGAATATCTTCCAGTTTTCTAATTCCCCCACCGACGGTTAAAGGGATAAAGATTTCACTGGCGACTTGTTCAACAACATGTACAATCGTGTCGCGATTATCATGCGTCGCGGAAATATCTAAGAAAGTGATTTCATCAGCACCCTCTCTATCATAACGACGCGCGACTTCGACAGGGTCACCGGCATCACGAATATCAACAAATTTCACCCCTTTTACCACTCGCCCATTATCGACATCAAGGCAAGGGATAATCCGTTTTGCTAGACTCATGCAGTTTCTCTATGTTGTGGTTGCTCAAGTAATTTTTGTTCATTCTCATCATAAATACTGAGTACATGAATATTTTCACGAATTGTTGCGCTAGTCGTTTCCCAAAGGACATCCACTAAGGTATCTAACACTTTTCCACGACTACTCATAGAATCCAGCCAAGATTTATTAACCATCATTTTGACAATCAGAGTTGTGGGAATCATACCAGGATAGGCTTCATCATAAAAAAGCTCTCCTTTAATATAGCCTTTACTCTGACAAAATTGCTTAAAATGCTGCAATTCAATATTCAGCTCTTCTCTATCCACTTCAATAACCCCTCTTCACTATCAAGTAATATCATTCACGCCAATACATCCTCAGGGTTTTGAGTACCCGACGGTTCATAACGAAGTTTTTCGTTCCAGAAACAATGTCCCGTTTTTTCGTCAAACAACCGAGTATAGGTTTTCATTAAAATAGCATTATGACCTTTCTCAATTTTAAGCTTTTCCTTCAACCCGCTAAAAATTAATAAAGTAACAATATCGTGAATCTTTACTTTATTTCTAACATTGGTAATTTCTTTAGTCGTACAAGGGAATGGGAATCAAATAACGTGTGCATTCTGACGTGTCTTTTTATTCGCCTTCTGCGTTGCGGCAACAGTTACGTAGCCTGCTATGCGCCTGTTACCGCGCCTTGAAGGTAAACAAAAATACTGCGTCATAATGGCACAACTTATTCAATTCCCATTCCAAGACTCATCAAATAAATTATTAATGTCAAAACGCTCGCAGATTTTAGATTTCAACATTAACTCAATACTATAGCCCACTAGATAAAATGCACCATCATACTTTTCATTTGCACACAGTATATTGGCTTCTTCCAAACGCTCATAAGCAAGCTTTTTTATTTCCTCAGGACATTTCATGAATAAGATTGAGCAATTTTCTCCGCCTCAACAAAATCCAATGTACCTTCATAAATCGCACGCCCCGTAATGGCTCCGATAATACCCTCTTCAGCCACCGCGCCCAGCGCATGAATATCATCCATATTAGTAATACCTCCCGAAGCAATCACGGGAATACTGATAGCACGCGCTAATTTAGCTGTCGCTTCGACATTGACACCTTGCATCATACCATCACGCGATATATCAGTATAAATAATCGCCTCAACCCCATGCTGTTCAAATTTTTGGGCTAAATCAATGACATTATGATGCGATAATTTTGACCAACCATCAATGGCAACTTTACCGTCTTTAGCATCTAAGCCGATGATAATATGCCCGGGAAACTCAACGGAAATATCACGCACAAAATGAGGCTCACTAACAGCCCTGGTCCCAATAATGACATATTTTACCCCCGCTTCTAAATAAGCCTGTATGGTATCTTCATCACGTATTCCGCCACCAATCTGCACAGGCACATCAGGATACGTTTCTACAATTTGATGAATTATATCCGCATTTCTTGGCTTACCCGCAAATGCGCCATCTAAATCGACCAAATGGATTCGCCTTGCGCCCGCTGCAACCCAGCGACCAGCAACTTCTACCGGATTATCAGAAAAGACCGTATCATCCTCCATGCGTCCTTGACGCAGGCGCACGCATTTACCGTCTTTTAAGTCAATGGCGGGTATTAACAACATTTTTAAACCTCATATAGAGTGAGTATAAATTAAATAGAATACGTCATCAGGGTTGACCATCCCAATGTAAAAAGTTTTGTAACAACTGCAACCCAACGGTTTGACTTTTTTCCGGATGAAACTGTACTGCAAACACATTATCCCTGGCAATAGCACATGCAAATGCCTCAGAGTATTCAGTTGTTGCTACCATTGCAGAGCTGTCACTGGGCTGGGCAAAATAACTGTGTACAAAATAAAAACGACTCTCCTGAGCAATATTGTGCCATAACGGATGTTGGTGTTGCTGTACTTTATTCCATCCCATATGGGGGATTTTTAACCTTTGCCCTTGCGCATCCTGCAAGTCTTTTGCAAAATGAATCACTTGCCCAGGAATCAGGTTTAAGCATTCTGTCCCACCATTTTCTTCGCTATTTGATAACATGGCTTGCATGCCGAGACATACACCCAGTAAGGGTTTGGTTTGTGCCACTTCCGTTATCACTGCCGTTAAACCAGTCTCTTGCAAAGCGTGCATACAATCTCGTATACCACCCACACCAGGAAAGACAACACGATCAGCCGCTAAAATGGATTTTTTATCAGATACAACACGCACATCAACTTCAGGGGAAGCGTGCTGTAAAGCTTTGGCAATGGAATGAAGGTTTCCCATACCATAATCGATGACTGCTACAGAAGACATATGAATATATTAATCAAATTAAATAATAAAGGATACTGGGTTGCTGGTTAGCTATTTTGCTGTCATAAAGACCTCACTCCAAGCTACAATACGCCTTTGGTTGAAGGCATTATCCCAGCCATTCGCGGATCTTCAGTCACCGCCATGCGAACAGCTCGCCCCATTGCTTTAAAGATTGTTTCAGCAACATGGTGTGCATTGATCCCTTTTAGGTTATCTATGTGCAAACTAACGCCCGCATGATTAACGAAACCCTGAAAAAACTCACGAAACAAATCAACATCAAAACTACCGATCATTGCGCGTTTAAACTCAACATTGTAATGCAACCCCGGTCGCCCGGAAAAATCAATCACGACACGTGATAATGATTCATCCAGTGGAACATAAGCGTGCCCATAACGAAATAAGCCTTTTTTATCGCCTAAAGCCTGAGCAAACGCTTTGCCCAGCGTAATGCCGATATCTTCAACGGTATGATGATCATCAATCTTCAGGTCGCCTTTACAATAAATATCCATATCAATTAAGCCGTGTCTGGCAATTTGATCCATCATATGCTCTAAAAATGGCACACCGGTGTCAAATTTTGCTTTTCCAGTGCCGTCGAGATTAATACTGACACTAATTTGTGTTTCCAGTGTATTACGTTCAACACTTGCGGTTCTATTTGTCATCGTTATTACATTTTTTTGTAGGTCGTGTTAATTTAGCAACGTGCAAGAAATAATTTTAGCAAAGTAGGATAAGCAAAGGTATTTTTCGTGCCCATCTAGGGATAGCGCAATCGTTTAACTCCACGCTATCGCTTTGCCCATCCTACACAGTTATGTGACCTGCCTAAGTGCGCGCTATATACTCCTTAGCAATATGCGCGAACAAATTAGCCACTTCGAAAGCGGCCACTTTAGCGATTACTTCGAGCGTTTACGCTCAATTTCAGTCAATAATATCTTCCGTAAGCGAATTGATTTTGGCGTTACTTCAACCAGCTCGTCATCACTTATAAATTCTAAAGCTTGCTCTAAGGTCATTTTTTGAATCTTGGCACAGGTTAAGCTTTCATCGGTACCCGAAGCTCGTACGTTCGTTAAAGGCTTAGGCTTGGTAGGGTTGACTACTAAATCATTAGTACGTGAGTGAATTCCCACTAACATTCCTTCGTAGATCTCATCCCCATTAACCACTAATAATTCACCACGAGCCTGTAAAGGATATAGTGAATAATCAACTGCTTTACCTTTTGCCATAGAGACCAACACACCACGAACTCTATTACCCACAGCGCCTTCTTTAACAGGGCCATAGTGGTCAAAAACATGGTAGAACAATCCCGAGCCAGAGGTAGAGGTTAAAAATTCTGTTTGAAACCCTAATAACCCACGTGAAGGAACAATATATTCCAGGCGAATACGCCCTTTTCCATCAGGCACCATGTCTTTTAGATCACCTTTACGGTCCCCTAGTTTTTCCATGATCGTGCCCTGATGCTCCTCTTCAACCTCAATCGTCACATATTCATAGGGCTCTGATTTAACACCCTCAATTTCCTTGATAATCACTTCGGGACGGGAAACGCCCATTTCAAAGCCTTCACGACGCATGTTTTCAATGAGTACTGATAAGTGTAATTCACCCCGACCAGAGACTTTAAATTTATCTGGGTCATCAGTCGGTGTCACTCGTAAAGCCACATTATGTTGTAATTCTTTCTCTAAGCGATCACTGATTTGACGGGTAGTAATAAATTTCCCTTCTTTACCGGCAAAAGGCGAGTTATTAACCTGAAAAGTCATACTCACGGTGGGTTCATCAATTGATAGCGGCGGTAAAGGATCAATTTTATCCGGATCACAAAGCGTTTCTGAGATCTGTAGCGCATCAATACCACAAAAGGCAATAATATCTCCGGCACCAGCTGATTCTATTTCAACGCGCTCTAAACCATCAAAACCATATAATTTCAGCATACGACCATTGCGTTTCTTGCCTTCAATATCAATTAAAGTTAAAGACATATTACGCTTGACAGTACCACGCTGAATACGCCCAACTCCGATAATCCCTACATAGGAATTATAATCCAGGCTGATCACCTGCATTTGAAATGGGCCATCTACATCCACATCAGGAGCAGGCACTTTATCCACAATTGTTTGAAACAAAGGGGTCATATCCCCCCCAGAAACATCGTCTTCCAGGCCTGCGTATCCATTCAAAGCGGATGCGTAAACAATGGGGAAATCTAACTGCTCGTCCGTCGCCCCCAGATTATCAAATAAATCAAAGGTTTGATCAACTACCCAGTCAGGCCGCGCGCCCGGACGATCAACCTTGTTAATAACAACAATCGGATTTAAACCTAATGCAAACGCTTTTTGAGTAACAAAACGCGTTTGTGGCATAGGGCCATCAACCGCATCCACTAATAATAGTACACTATCAACCATCGATAATACACGCTCTACTTCACCCCCGAAGTCTGCGTGCCCTGGTGTATCAACAATATTAATATGATAGCCACTCCAGTCGATGGCAGTATTTTTCGCCAGAATGGTAATGCCACGTTCTTTTTCCAGATCATTAGAATCCATCATGCGCTCAGATAATTGCTCATGCTCTGAGAATGTGCCAGATTGCTCTAATAATTTATCAACCAATGTTGTTTTACCATGATCAACGTGAGCAATAATGGCTATATTTCTTAATTTCTCTATCACTTTATTTGTACTATTGTTAATGAGTGTCATGTTTTCTAAAACGAAAACATCCAGGTTTTTAATTTTTTAAATTGATACTTTCAAACTGTAAATGTATTCTTAGGAATTGGGAATAAAACCCCGCGTAATATGGGTGGTTTATTTATTGCGCGTTACCTTAGGAATGGGAATCAAATAACGTGTGCATTCTGGCGTGTCTGTTTGCTCGCCTTCTGCGTTGTGGAAACCGTTACGTCGCCAGCTATGCGCCTGTTACCGCGCCTTGAAGGCAAGCAAAAAGACTGCGCCATCATTGCACAACTTATTCAATCCCCATTCCTTAGCTATGCTACGATTGTTCCCAGGGGAGCTGAGAATATCGCCATCCCCCCAGATTGCCACGGTGCTTATGCCCGTCCAGGTCACCTTCAAAGCCATCAAGGATATTAACCAAATGCTTAAAGCCTGCCGCCTGCAAAACCTCGGCGGCCGCTAATGAGCGCGTACCACTGCGACATAATAATAAAACAGGGTTTGCAATATCATTCACTGCCTGATTAACCTGTTGAATGAAATCAGGATTAAGTTGCCAATCAGGCGCTTCTTTCCAGGGAACATGTACTGCCTTTAAAGGGCGGCCTACAAAACCATGTTCCACTTTTGTTCTCACATCAATCAGTACAGCATCTGGATTTTCCTGCATTAACGCCCATGATTGTTGCGCTGTTAAATTCTCTATCATATCCCTTCACCCTATCTTTTGCCCGATATACTGCGCTTCATTCCTGACCCCTTGGCGAATATCACCTAAACCCGAATTTTCTCGATAATAAATCAGCTGCAACGATGAAAATAGCCGTAACAATTCTCTTTCTGCCAGTAAAAATCGGGGGTTATTGGGCCCTGTTTCAGAGATTTTTTGCTGCGTATAGGTCTGATAAAATAGCAGTCCACCAGAATTTAAACTCTCCATTATCGCATTACTAATCGAACGGTCAAGAAATCGACTCACAACAATGATATCAAAACAATGAGTAGCAAAGCTATCTGGGGTAATTTCTTTAGTGGAAGTCTTTACCGGTAAGGCATGAGCATCAGCATGCCGTTGTAACTTTTGCATGGCAACAGGAGAAATATCCCATGCATGAGTGGTCAGTCCCTGCTGAGCCAATATTAAGGCATTTGCACCTAATCCACTTGCTAAATCCAGAGCATTGCCGGATTGAGGTAATAAAAACAGGTTTTCTGCTAAAACAGCTATCGGCACTGTTTTAATAGACTCAGGTCGATAGATCCGGTCCCATTTATCACTGAGCTGCTTATTCATTAAACGCCGAACGTGTTCTTAACCATTCCTCAAGATACACTAAAAAGGTACGCACTTTCGCCGATAAATATTTCCGGTGTGGGTAAACAGCGTGAATATGCATAGGCTCACATGCGTAATCTTGCAAAACAACTCGTAAGTGGCCTTTTTCTATATCTCTGGCAACAATATATTCAGGTAACATTACCAGCCCCAGGCCTTTTTTAGCTGCGATACGAATAGGATCAGCGGCGTTTGCCTGCATCCGCCCTGACACTGCCACTTCTTGCTTTCCTTCTTGTCCCTTAAAAAACCATTTATTATGGGGCGGAATTGCGCTATTGACTAGGCAACTGTGTTTCGACAAGTCTTCAGGCACCAGGGGCTTTCCATTCACTGCAAAATAAGCACTTGAACCACAGACCAAAAGTGGTGAGCTGGCCATTTTTTTGGCAATCAGGCTAGTATCTTGCAGATCTCCAAAGGTAATCGCAATATCTGTCCCTTCATCAACCAAGTCGCCAAAACTACTTTGCAAAATCAAGTTAACCGATAAATCTTTATGCAAGCCCAAAAACTCTGCTATCGCAGGAGCGACGTATAATGAGCCGATCACATTAGGTGCACTTATTTTTAAAGTTCCTTTAGGCTGGGTATGTAATTGAGCGACTGCCCCTTCCATTTCTTCAATATCGCTCAGAACGGTTCGGCAACGCTGTAGATAGCCCGCTCCTACATCCGTTAAACTCAGACTTCGCGTTGTTCGGTTAAATAAGCGCGCGCCCAGATAACTTTCCAATTGTCCTATATGCTTGGTTGCCATCGCTCTGGAAATAGACATTTCTTTCGCCCCCCCTACGAAGCTACCTGCTTTGGCAACACTGACAAAGACCTTCATTCCTGTTAATTTATCCATAGACCAGCATTTTAAGTGTTTTAAAAATATCCCGCATTATAACCTTGCTGCAATTACGTGTATATTCGAACTTAACAGCCCCTCTCCCTTTTTTCCACATTCAAGGCAGACTTTACGAAACCGGTCTTAAAAATCTGCTCCAGTGATTTCACGTGCGTTCATTGACTAACAATTCATAAGGAGCGAGGATTTAATAATACCCGGAAGTATGGCGTAGTATCAGAGCACCTGACCTCAGCCTAATCAAATCAAAACCTTGCAGATTTTCCAAGATAATAAGATGAGACTAAGAACGTTGGCTGGGTTAGCTTTTTGAGCGTAGCGAGAAAACGTAACCCAGCATTCATGTCATTATTAAACTTGAGAGTTAAAAGTTCTCAAGCTAAGGAACGGCTCAGCCCCCCCTCTTTAACAAGGAGCGTTAAGGAATGGGAATCAAATAACGTGTGTATTCTGACGTGTCTTTTTGTTCGCCTTCTGCGTTGCGGAAACAGTTACGTAGCTAGCTATGCGCCTGTTACCGCGCCTTGAAGGCAAACAAAAATACTGCGTCATAATGGCACAACTTATTCAATTCCCATTCCTAAGGGAACATTCACAATGAATCAGTTACTCATAATGCAAAGATTCTGCTGTCGAAATTCGGGTCGCCATGATAGCTGGATAAATTGAGGCCAGACAACAGGAGAGGATAGCAAGCAATGACATACCGGCAGTCGCTTGCAATGACCAGACATACTGGTAATGAAACAAGGTAAAGTGATCTAAAAACGCGACAGTCACATGACCCAATATCGTCCCTAAGACAATAGCAAGGACTGCACCAACAAGGCCAACAACGAAACCTTCAACTAATAACAACCTGAACATTTGTAGGCGATCAATGCCCATTGTTTTCAGTACAGACAATTCTCTACCTCGAGAATGCACTTGTATCAGAAGTGTATTTAGAATACCGATACAGGCTAAAAACACCGTCATGATTAAAATAAAGTCAAAAATCAAGAAATCTTTATCAATTTCCTGCTGTTGCCAGCTCGTTAAATTCCTGCCTGCTTTAGTAAAGTGATAATAAGGTTCAAGATGGTGCCGGTACTTGAACCTCAAATGAGGTCTATTTGCATTTGAACTACGTACAGCGGCAAGATTTCCAAGTGACAAATCCAGAGTCTCAATAAACAAAGGGTTTCCATCAGCAAACAAAGCATAAGATTTAATATCAATATACTGCCCATCCTCTGCCAGTGTTCCTAACGCATCACTAATTTCAACAATATGGAAATAAAACTGCTTTTGCTGTGTCGCCAGAAGTAAATAATCACCTACTTGCGCGCCAAATCGAGCTGCCAGTGCCTTAGAAAATATTACTTGCTGTTTTTTGAAAGGCGGTTTTCCAATTGAATGTCTATAACGATTATAATCATTTGCATCCACTATCCTGATCGGCATTGCCCCTCCAGATTTATTCGATAAACGAACCATCTGCATTTCAAATTTAGCCAGTAACTGCTCTAGTCTAATTTCATTCAAAGGAACGGCATTATTACGTTGATAAAAAAAATAAGGGTTTAATGCTTCTGACGACCATGCAGAAATCTCATATTTTAAAGAACGTGTAATAGCATGCAAGCTGGTTAATAAACTAAAAACCAGCACTACACCAATAATGGAAAAAACAAACTTCTCGCTCGTTAAGCGTATCCGGCGAACCGTTAACAAGCTTTCTAAGGGCATAATAGGCTTTGTGAGTACTTCAATAAGGCGTACACTAAACCGTAAGAAAGGTCGAGTCCACCATAGTGTTGCCATCGTTAAGATAATCACAAAAACAGCCTCGAAAATAAAAAAATACACAACTGTGAGCCAGGACTCAAGAAAAGGTCGGATAACCAGATAACTTGCAATCAGGAGAGGAGGTATTAGCCAGCTAATCCCGCCAAACCCAAAGGCAGCTTGACCAATGCCGTCTGCTACAAAGCGTGGTTGTAATATTTTGGCTATTTGAAAACGGTAGATTTCTTTAATAGGCCCAATCACACCGAGCAAGGCAACCGCGATGCTCACGGCAGTCATAACATACAACTCAGAATTAGGGATTGTAAACCCAGAGATGGGAACACGCCCCGTCGTTGAAATACCCATTTCTAACAATAAAAATGCAACAGGAAAAGCCATAAGCAGTCCTATCAAAGTACCTACCACCCCTAATACAAAGGTCTCAAGAGCCAAAGACAGCGCTACATTTTTTTTATCTTCACCCAGACAGAGCAGTAATGCGAACTCTCTACTGCGCGACTCAACTGAAAAGCGCATCGTATAAAAAACAATAATGGCACCAATAAAAAAAGCCAGTAAAGAAGCCATCCTAATGGCTAAGCGCATCGTTTGATAATCTTCTTCTCCTTTAGCGGTTGGAAGGTCAGCTTCCGTTAGAGCATGAATAAGCTCTTGAGGTGGAACAGGTCTTTTTGTTAAGCCATCCTTTTTCTGAATGAAATTCAGACCTTTAATGATCTGTATTTTGGTAATCGGCAAGCTAATAATGCGCTTCGATTGACTATCTTTGTCACTCCACTGTTGCTTGACTGTCATCTTCTGAGCAAGTTGCTCATGCTGTATTGCAGAACGCGCAGTATTTTGATCAACAATTAGAATAGCGCTCACCACACACATCCCTGTAGCAACCCCCATAATGGTAGCGAAAACAACCATACGATGATATTTCATGCTTTTCATTGCTAGACTCAACGCCAGATTGAAGTTAAATCTAATGCTATTTGTCGCTGGCTCGGCAATCATATTTCTAACTCTAATAAGCGATTAAAGATTGGTGCAACATTATCTGATTCAGCATTTTGTTCAAGCTCACCTATGATACAGCCATCTTTCAAAAAACATATCCTATCCGCCCAGGCAGCGTGATCCGGGCTATGCGTAACCATTAAAACACTGGTATTTTGCTGTTTTACAGTGGTTCTTAGAAACTCCATTATAGATTTTCCAATGTTAGGATTCACGTTACCCGTCGGCTCGTCAGCTAACAACAAGCCTGGATGATGAACCAGCGCACGAGCTATCGAAACGAGTTGCATTTCTCCGCCAGATAACTGGTACGGATAATGATTCTTACGCTTTTGCAAGCCGAGAGTTTGCAAAATTTCATCGACCCTACTCTCGTGCTCATGCTGTCTACCATTGGCGATTAAAAATGGCAAAGCAATATTTTCTTTTACATCCAGAGTCGGAATTAAATTAAAAAACTGAAAAACAATGCCTATCTGATAACGGCGTAGCAGGATTCTCTGTTTTTCAGATTTAAAATCAACAACTATATCTTTTATTTTAACAATACCCTGATCAGGGGAATCAATACCTGAGATACAATTCAATAATGTTGTCTTCCCTGAGCCACTCGGCCCCATAATAACAACAATTTCACCTGTTTCAACTGTTAGGCTAAGACTTTTAAGGACTTGTATATTACGTTCACCAAGTTGATAGCCTTTGGATAGGTTTTGTATCTCTAATGTCATTATTTTTTTGTAGGGCAAATCCCATCAGGGAGTTAATAAAAAGTAGAGCCTGTAAAATCGCATAGGATTAACTGATAATACATTAAAAGGGGAATGTTTAACGTCTCGAAAATCAAGGTGTCAACCAGCTTAATTTTCAATCAAAAGCGAAAGTGAACGACGGGGCTTGCGTTGCGAATTTTTGTTCAAATTTACTACATCATTCAACAACGAGTCAAGTGGCTGCACAATATAAGACTTTGTCCTCTGACTAAAAAAGAAGACTATCTCTCGATGTTCCAGTTTTTGTAGCATGTTGATTTTATTATCTTTTTTTTATTTCGGTAAAATTAAGATTACCTTTAAAATCAATTGATTAACTTTTATTGCAACAAAATCTAGGTGCCTTCAAGCCCAGTTATAGTTGAAAACTGGAACATCGAGTATCTGGCTAAAGTGGCCTAAAAAAGGCATGAATCTAAGAGCTCAAAAGGGGATTTTCCCCTTCGATGCCCAGCTTACCCCACCCTCGCCGGGGTGGCAAAGGCTGGAAATTACCGCCTCTGCCAATAGGATAATATCGGGTTGGGCATGTCAAGGTGGAACGCAGATACTTGCGTCGAGTAGCCCTTGACATGCCCAAACCCGACAAAAGAGTAAAAAGACAAGAAAGAGAAAAGAACAACAGTAAAACAGTATCTACTTTAAATTTCAGGGAGAAGAGAATATCAGGTAGGCAATGCTTGCG
>CAYZUM010000034.1:0-16497 GCA_964481455.1 uncultured Methylomonas sp.
GTTTTTATGCCAATTTTTATATTTTGAAAAACTAAAAACTTGAGGATCGAGTTTTTAGGTAACGCGCAATAAATAATCCACCCATATTGCGCAGGATTTTTGTTCGTCTTCAAGGCATAGAAATAGGCGCATAGCTGGCTACGTCACTATTTCTATCAATAAGAAGGCGGACAAAAAGACAAGCAAGATGGGTGGGTGTGTGTTGCGAGTTACCTTAGTGCCGACATCAATGCTATGGTCGATGATCGCTATCCAGTCCTGAGCGATTGGCCGAACTTGCTTTAGCTGCCCAAGGCCGACGCGCAATGCCCAATTGATGACAGAGGTAAAATGAGGTATCCACGGTAGATTAAGGGAGGTTTTTGTATTGAAGAGTTGGAGAATACGGGGAACGCTACGAAAGGAAACCACAGCCTCAAGAATCAATAATACGCAAAGGATACGTGTTTGTTCAGCTTGTCTAATATCAATAACATTCGCGGTTTGAGCGGGTGGCTGAGTGTTCCATTCCGTTTTTATAGTTTGCTCAAGGCGGGAAATAGTGTTTTTTTTCTTCAATAATCAAGTCCGATTGAAAACAATGGCGTTTGAGCTCGGCAATTTTGTTCAAATGACGCTTCTCGGTTTTTCTGTGCTCACGGATTTCGGTTGCACGTTTGACCGCTTTGTTTTTCCAATCGGCGCGGCCTTTTAATGCTTTTGATATCTGGGGCATGGTATGACAAAATCATGAGTTGAACGGGAGCATATTTATAGCATACTTCCTGATAATTTTGAATCCGTAAGTCGAGAAAATAAAAATTCGTTTTGATGAGCAATTACGAACCTTTCATCTTTGCAATTTGTAGCTAAGCTATTGATTGTCGGTTAAATGGTAAAATAAATGGGGGTTGAAGAGCATGTTTTGTACGATATTTTGCGTTTTAAAATATCATAAGGCATTGAATATAAACAATGTCTACAATATAAAGCATGGGGCTTCGACAGCCTAGGATGGCCCCCATTTGAAAAGAGAATATTGATATTTTCCAATTTAACACTTGCGTTTTAAGAGGGTATCTACACAGAGATTGTGCATATTTCAAGCTTCGGTAAGTGGATGGCAGTCAATGCACATGGTATTAAATTCTCTTTCCCAAGTAGGTGCTGGGTGTTTTGTAATATTCGGTCTATATCGGTTTACATGTTTCTAGTGGGTGTATAGCTCGTTAATTGGCCAGCGTGGTCTGGCAATGATGCTTAATGATTCTTGTTGTTGAGCCAGTAATCTCTGACAGCCCGCATAGGCAATCATTGCCCCATTATCGGTACAAAATTCAGGGCGTGGAAAGAAGATTTCTGCTCTTTCTTTATGGGTCATTGTGGTTAACGTTTGGCGTATCAGGGTATTAGCACTAACGCCGCCAGCGACGACTAGGCGTTTTAAACTTGTTTGTTTTAGTGCTCGTTTACATTTTATTGCCAGAGTTTCCGCCGTAGCCTGTTGAAAGGCCAGGGCAACGTCCGCCTTGTCTTGCTCTGTTTTATCGGTGTTGTTTAGCGTGTTCATGGTAAACGTTTTTAGCCCGCTAAAACTAAAATCCAGTCCTGGGCGGTCAGTCATCGGACGAGGAAACTTGAAGCGATTTGGCCAGCCTTGTTCTGCGAGTTTTGCGAGTAAGGGGCCGCCAGGGTATGCCAGCCCAAGCATCTTGGCTACTTTGTCAAAGGCTTCTCCGGCGGCATCGTCAAGAGATTCGCCCAGCAGCTGGTAATGGCCAATGCTTTTGACTTCAACTAAGAGTGTGTGCCCGCCTGAGATGAGCAAGGCAACAAAGGGAAATGCAGGAGAGGATTCTTCCAGCATAGGAGCAAGTAAGTGGCCTTCCATGTGATGTACGCCGATAGCGGGAATATTCCATGACCAGGCTAGGCTTTTTGCTGTGGCTGCACCTACGAGTAATGCTCCTATCAGGCCAGGGCCTGCTGTGTAGGCAATGCCTTGTATGTCATGTTTTGAAAGTTGACTTTGCTGCAGGCATTCGTTAATGAGTGGAATAAGTTTACGAATGTGGTCGCGTGAGGCGAGTTCAGGAACAATGCCGCCATATTCATTATGCATGGCTATCTGGCTGTATAAGCAGTGGTGAATAAGGCCTTTGCTACTATGGTAAATAGCAACGCCGGTTTCATCGCAGGATGTCTCTATGCCTAAAATATACATTGGTTTTTGATTTTAAGGAAATTACTGATATAATTGAGGGTTTCGCTAGCTAGAATTGTTGGGTTCTGCTGGCACAATAAAATTGAATTTTAGCAAACTGGAAAAATATATGCCCGCAATTAAAGTTAAAGAAAACGAACCATTTGATATCGCTCTTCGCCGTTTTAAGCGTTCTTGTGAAAAAGCAGGCGTTTTGTCTGAAGTGCGTCGTCGTGAGTTTTATGAAAAACCAACGGCAGAACGTAAGCGCAAAGCCGCTGCCGCTGTAAAGCGTCACCTTAAAAAATTATCACGTGAGCGTTATGCATTGAAAAATCTACGTCGCGGCCGCCCACAGCTGTAATTAAAGATGGCAACTATGCAGGATCGTTTAAAAGACGAAATGAAGCAGGCAATGCGCAGCCGGGAAAAAGCTCGTTTAGGGGTGATCCGGTTAATTATGTCGGCGATCAAACAAAAGCAGGTAGATGAGCGGATTGTTTTAGATGACGAGCAGGTTATTGTCGTGCTGGATAAAATGCTAAAACAACGCAGAGAGTCTATCAGGCAGTATCGTAATGCTGGCCGGGAAGAATTAGCAGAGATCGAAGAAGCAGAGATTCTTGTTATTCAGGATTTCTTGCCCGAAGCATTGAGTGAGGATGAAATTACTGCTATGGTTCAATCTGCGGTTGCTGATTGTTCAGCAAGCTCGATTAAAGATATGGGCAAAGTGATGGGTGTATTAAAGCCGGCTATGCAAGGCCGTGCAGATATGACTGTTGTGAGTGCAAAAATAAAGGCGATGCTAGCGGGTTAAGGTTGTAGTTGATTAAAATGGCAGGCAAGATTCCGCGAGCTTTTATAGATGATCTCTTGGTCAGGGTTGATATCGTTGACCTGGTGGATTCTTATGTGCCGCTGAAAAAATCAGGTAGTAGCTTTGTTGCTCGCTGTCCTTTTCATACTGAAAAAACACCTAGTTTTGCGGTGACACGCAATAAGCAGCTTTATCATTGCTTTGGTTGTGGGGCGGGTGGTAACGCGATTACTTTTTTGATGGATTTTAATCACCTTGATTTTGTTGAGGCGGTTGAGGATTTAGCAGATTTTGTGGGTGTACAAGTCCCTAGAGAATCAGGGAATATACCTGCTAAAAAAAATAATGTTGCGGAGGTTTTTCAAGTACTTGAGCAGGCTGCTAGTTTTTATGTGGAGCAACTTAGGAATAGTTCAGCTGCAAAAGTAGCGGTTGATTATTATAAAGCACGTGGTTTAAGTGGTGAGATTGCTCGGGAGTTTCAGCTTGGTTATGCACCTGATAGCTGGGATGCTTTAAGCAAGCAATTTAAATCTCAGCAGCTGATTGATGCCGGTCTAGCTGTTGCAAAAGAGGGAAGGGTGTACGATCGCTTTCGAGGTCGAGTGATTTTCCCTATTCGTGATAGACGCGGACGAGTCTTAGGTTTTGGGGGTAGAGTGCTGGATGATTCTTTGCCAAAATATCTAAACTCTCCAGAAACCAGTGTCTTTCACAAGGGGCGGGAAGTTTATGGCTTATATGAGTTGTTAAGTAAGAACTCTAAGCCAGAGCGTATTGTCGTAGTAGAAGGTTATATGGATGTGATTGCCCTAGCTCAATTTGGACTGGGTTATTCGGTTGCAACGCTGGGAACAGCAACCTCAAAAGAGCATATGGAGTTATTGTTTCGTTTTACCACTGAACTGGTGCTTTGTTTTGATGGTGATCGAGCGGGGAGGGAGGCTTCCTGGAGGGCTGTTGAGGCTGCTTTTCCATGTCTCCGTGATGGACGTCAGGTGAAAATTATGCGCTTGCCTACAGGCGTGGATCCCGATACTTTAGTCAGGGAGCAAGGGCTGGAAGATTTTGAATTAAAAGTCAGTTCTGCGCAAACTTTGTCAGAATACTTTTTTGAGCGGCTTAGTCAGGGGTTAAACCTTAATGATATGGAAGGGCGGGCAAGTTTAGTGAATAAGGCCAAGGCTTATCTGGAAAAGTTACCTAATGGTTTTTTTCAGGATTTAATGCAAGATAAATTAAAGGCTATCTCTAAAATTGAAAAACTGGATTTTTTTGAAAAGCCAGCTAGACTTATGAGCCTAAGGCAGACACAGACGGACAAGAAATTATCGCTCGTTAGAATTGTTATTTCTTTACTGCTGCAAAGTCCTGAATTTATTGAGGTGATTGAGCAAAAAAAGATAGATTGGTCATTGATTAATTTGGCGGGTGCTGATTTGTTAAAACAAGTAGTTGAAATTATCACTGAGCATCCCAATATTAATCAGTCACAGTTAGTTGAGTATTTTCGAGGCCGGGAAACTGAGAAATATATTAATATCATGATGAATCATAATTTTCTTATCTCAGGAATAGGGCTTAAGGAAGAATTCTCGGGGGCAATAGATAGAGTCGTTCAACAGGGAAAGAGTAGTCGTTTTGATGAGTTAAATGCAAAACAGGAGGTGAGTGACTTAAGTGTCAGTGAGCAGCAGGAAATGCTAAGTCTAATGAGCCCAAAATAACGTAATTTTCTCATGCCATTCGGTATGGATTTTTAAGAGTAAATCATGAATCAAGAACAACAGCAATCCCAACTTAGACAATTAATGGCCAAGGGTAAGTCGCAAGGTTACTTAACTTACGCTGAGGTTAATGACCACCTGCCTAATGACATTGTTGATCCTGAGCAAATCGAAGACATTATTAGCATGATTAATAGCCTTGGGATCAAGGTTCATGAGACTGCTCCCGAAGATGATGAAGATTTGTCTAATGACGAAGTAACAACTGATGAGGATGATGCAGAAGAAGTAGCTGCGCTTGCATCGGTTGATAGTGAGTTTGGGCGCACAACAGACCCAGTTAGAATGTATATGCGTGAAATGGGATCTGTAGGGCTTTTGACCCGGCCAGAAGAATTAAAGATTGCACGTAGGATAGAAGAAGGTCAGCGCCAGATTATACGAGCAGTTGCGCGCTCACGTTTTGTTGTGGAATCTTTATTTTCAGATTTTGAAACCGTGGGTCAGGAAGGAGGGTTACGGCTGACAGATATGATCAGTGATTTTATTGACCCAAACGAGCCTGAGTATGATGATTCTAGAGTGGCGGCTGTACCGGGCGATAAAGATGATAGTGATGATGAGGTCGTAGAGCCAGTAGGAATCACTGTTGAGGAAGCGCAAGAAAAAATTGATGCTATTAAAAAGGCTTATAAACTTGTTGAAGCATCCTTGAAAAAGAATGGCTATAAGCACGAAAAGACTGACTTGGCGATGACTGCGCTTGCCGATAAGTTTCTTGAAATTAAATGGGCTCCTCAATATTTCAAGAAACAAGTCGCTATGGTGAATAGTGTTACTAACTATATCCGAGAGCAAGAAAGAAATATCATGGATATTTGTGTCAAGCAAGCAAAAATAAATCGTCAAGACTTTATAGCAAGCTTTATCGGTCATGAGGTTAATTTAAAATGGATTTCTCGTTTTGCTGCAGAGGATCCAGCTATTGCTACTGTATTGAAGCTAAAAGACAAGGAAATTAAAAGGGCTCAGGGACACTTTGTTGCAATACAAGAAAACCACGGTTTATCTATTACCGAGCTTAAAGATATTAGTCGTCGTGTCTCTATTGGTGAAGCAAAGTCGAGGCGTGCCAAGAAAGACATGATTGAAGCCAATTTAAGATTGGTCATTTCAATTGCGAAAAAATATACTAACCGTGGATTACAGTTTCTGGATTTAATTCAGGAAGGCAACATAGGGTTAATGAAAGCGGTTGATAAATTTGAATATCGACGCGGATATAAGTTTTCGACCTATGCAACCTGGTGGGTGCGTCAGGCGATTACCCGATCTATTGCAGATCAGGCAAGAACCATTCGTATTCCAGTGCACATGATAGAAACGATTAATAAGTTAAATCGTATATCTAGGCAGATTATGCAGGAAAAAGGGCGGGAAGCAACGCCTGAAGAATTGGCGGTACAAATGGAAATGCCTGAAGACAAAGTACGTAAGGTGTTAAAAATCGCAAAAGAGCCAATTTCAATGGAAACGCCAATAGGCGATGATGAAGATTCGCATTTAGGTGATTTTATTGAAGATTCGAAGATGCTTTCCCCTATTGAATCTGCTACAATACAGGGCTTGAAAGAATCTACTCAAGGCGTGTTGGCGGGGCTAACGGCGCGTGAGTCGAAAGTATTGCGTATGCGTTTTGGTATTAATATGAATACTGATCATACGCTTGAGGAAGTAGGTAAACAGTTTGATGTAACGCGTGAACGCATTCGGCAGATTGAAGCAAAAGCGTTACGTAAACTACGCCATCCATCTCGTTCAGATCAGCTAAGATGCTTTCTGGATGCGGAATGAAGCCTATTTTAATCCAATGATTTAGGGCCCTTAGCTCAGTTGGTTAGAGCATCCGACTCATAATCGGCAGGTCCCCAGTTCGAGTCTGGGAGGGCCCACCATCCATATAAAGGTTGCTTGATGCAGCCTTTTTTTATACCTGATTATCTGTGCAGAGGTCAGGATTGTATTTATCCCTTGTTAAAGAAGGACCATAACTATGAGCAATAACTATATTTTTACTTCAGAGTCAGTCTCTGAAGGTCACCCGGATAAAGTTGCCGATCAGATTTCTGATGCAATACTGGATTCCTTATTAGCCCAAGACCCTAAATCACGTGTCGCATGTGAAACATTGGTTAAAACGGGGATGGTTATTATTGCCGGTGAAATAACAACGGATGCCTGGGTAGACACGGAAGAAGTAGTTCGAGGTGTCGTTAAAGAAATCGGTTATAACAGCTCAGAAATTGGTTTTGATTACGAAAGCTGTGCGGTACTGAATGCCATTGGTAAGCAGTCAGCTGACATTTCACAAGGGGTTGATGATAGCGAAGATCACGAGCAAGGTGCGGGTGATCAAGGCCTGATGTTTGGTTATGCCAGTAATGAGACCGATGTATTAATGCCTGCTCCGATTACCTACGCTCACCGTTTGGTGAAGCGACAGGCTGAGATGCGAAAAAATGGGACTTTACCCTGGCTACGTCCTGATGCAAAAAGTCAGATCACCTTCC
The DNA here is from genome assembly GCA_964481455.1 of uncultured Methylomonas sp. GTDB lineage: Bacteria > Pseudomonadota > Gammaproteobacteria > Methylococcales > Methylomonadaceae > Methyloprofundus. Next base: position 7,300 of record CAYZUM010000034.1, read on the forward strand.
GTTATGAAAACAACCGGCCCGTTGCGATAGATGCGGTTGTACTATCAACGCAACATTCGCCTGAGATGGGAGGCAAACTGCTAGAAGAAGCAGTCATGGATGAGATAATTCTACCGACCTTACCGAAAGAATGGCTACACGCTGGTACTCAATACTTTATTAACCCGACAGGGCAATTTATTATTGGTGGACCAGTCGGTGATTGTGGTTTAACAGGACGTAAAATTATTGTTGACACCTATGGAGGAATGGCGCGTCACGGTGGTGGGGCTTTTTCAGGTAAAGACCCTTCTAAAGTGGATCGCTCAGCAGCCTATATGTGTCGCTATGTTGCTAAAAATATTGTGGCTGCAGAGTTAGCGGAACGCTGCGAAATTCAGGTCTCTTATGCCATCGGTGTGGCTGAACCCACCTCTATTAGTATAGAAACCTTTGGTACTGGAAAAGTCAGTGAAGAGCGTTTAGTGCAAATTATCCGTGATGTTTTTGACCTTAGGCCTAAAGGTTTGATTGCAATGCTGGATTTATTAAAACCCATTTATCTACCGACAGCTTCTTATGGGCATTTTGGACGTACCGAAGAGACCTTTAGCTGGGAAAAAATAGATAAAGTTGATGCATTAAAAGATGCAGCTGGCCTTAAATAAACAAATATCAGGAAAAAAAATGAGTCAAGATTACAAAGTTGCAGATATGAGCCTTGCTGAATGGGGACGTAAAGAAACTCTCATTGCGGAAACGGAAATGCCAGGATTAATGTCATTGCGTGAAGAGTTTGGGGCTGCACAACCCTTAAAAGGTGCGCGTATTGCCGGCTGTTTGCATATGACCATTCAGACGGCGGTGTTGATTGAAACCTTAACAGCCTTAGGGGCTGAAGTTCGGTGGTCCTCATGTAATATTTTTTCAACTCAGGATCATGCCGCCGCCGCGATGGCTGAAGCAGGAATTCCTGTGTTTGCCTGGAAAGGTGAAACAGAAGAAGAAGCAGAATGGTGTATTGAGCAAACGATCATTGGTCCAGGTGGCTGGCGTCCTAATATGATTCTGGATGATGGTGGTGACTTGACGGTCATGATGCATGATAAATTCCCTGAATTGATGGCTGATGTTAAAGGGCTTTCAGAAGAAACCACAACAGGTGTATTGCGCTTGTATGAAATGGTGACGAAAGGCACCTTAAAAGTGCCTGCCTTTAATGTCAATGATTCAGTGACCAAGTCGAAATTTGATAATTTATACGGTTGTCGTGAGTCTTTGGTGGATGGTATAAAACGTGCAACCGATGTTATGATTGCAGGTAAAATTGCTGTTGTCTGTGGTTATGGCGATGTGGGTAAAGGCTGTGCACAGTCATTGCGTGGTTTAGGTGCAACTGTCTGGGTGACAGAAATTGATCCGATTTGTGCCTTACAAGCAGCGATGGAAGGCTTTCGGGTAGTGACTATGGAAGAGGCGGCACCTCAAGCCAATATTTTTGTCACGGCAACTGGAAATTATCACATTATTAATCACGCTCATATGCTAGTGATGAAAAATAATGCCATCGTCTGTAATATTGGTCATTTCGATTCAGAGATTGAAATCGCGGCATTGCGTCAATACCAATGGGATACCATTAAGCCACAAGTAGATCATGTGACTTTCCCTGATGGTAAAAAAATTATTGTTTTAGCGGAAGGACGCTTAGTCAATCTGGGCTGTGGTACTGGGCATCCTAGCTTTGTCATGTCTAATTCTTTTTGTAATCAGGTGCTTGCGCAGATGGAGTTGTGGGGAAATGCAGCGGACTATAAAAATGAAGTTTATATTTTACCGAAAAAACTAGATGAAAAGGTAGCGCGATCTCATTTGGCACAATTGGGTGTTCAATTGACAACATTAACAGCTGAACAGGCTAATTATATTAGTGTGCCAGTCGAAGGGCCTTATAAGCCGGATCATTACCGCTATTAATGGCTTTGCAAGCTTAGGAATGAGAATGAAATTGTAGGTGCGAATTCATTCGCATAGTACGCATTAATTCTAATCTACAAACCTAGGCTTAAATAGTTGCCTAGGTGGTTTTTGTACTTACTTCAGTAAGTTAAAGATTTGTAGGATGGGCAAAGCGACAGCGTACCCATCAAGCTATAACAGATAGGCTAACGGTTGAGCTATATAATGATGGGCACGGCTCATATTGCTTCGTTCATGTTCCTAAGCTAAGCAATAATATGGCACTGGTTTACAAAATACCCAAACGATTTAAAGTATTATCATGACAAACAAGAATAAAGCCGATTTATTTAGTTTTGAATTTTACCCCCCTAAAACTGAGCAAGGTGCGGCAAATTTAGAGCAAGTGCATCGTGACTTAGCAATGCTTAATCCGGATTTTTTCTCGGTCACGTTTGGTGCCGGTGGTTCTACCCGCGATAAGACCTATGATACGGTGGTTAAGATTCAGAAAAACGGCGTCTCAGCAGCACCACATTTATCTTGTGTTGCTTCGACTAAGGAGAATATTCGCGAGATTTTAGCCAACTATCGTGAACATGGTGTGGCTAAGATTGTCGCGTTACGGGGTGATTTACCCTCGGGGATGATGTCAGCAGGTGAGTTCCGTTTTGCTAATGAGCTTGTTGAGTTTATCCGTGCTGAAACGGGAGATCACTTTCAAATTCATGTAGCAGGATATCCTGAAATTCATCCGCAAGCAAACAATGCAACTGAGGATTTTAATAATTTTAAGCGTAAAGTGGATGCGGGTGCTGATGCTGTCATTACACAGTATTTTTACAATGCTGATGCCTATTTTTATTTTCTGGATAAATGTGAAAAAAATGGTATAGATATCCCTGTCGTGCCGGGTATCATGCCGGTCACTAACTATTCGCAATTATTCCGCTTTTCAGATATGTGTGGTGCTGATATTCCGCGCTGGATGCGTAAAACACTGGAATGTTTTGGTGATGACAGAGAATCTATTTTGGCCTTTGGCGAAGATGTTGTGTCTAAACTATGCCAACAATTATTGGATAGTGGTGCGCCAGGTTTGCATTTTTATACTATGAATCAATCAAAGCCTACTTTGGCTGTTTGGGGAAACCTGAATTTTTCTTAAATTTAAGAGACTTTTTGTGAAATAATAACGAATTGTTTCTGTCATATTAGCCTTTCCTAGGTTAATACTTTTGTAAAGTGCAGACAAAGCATCATATAGCTTTATCTGCCTTTTTTACGCCTTGAATACGCATTAAAATACTGCGCCAGTTGTTCAACTTACTCCGTGCGCATTCCTTAACAGGTTTTTTGGCTATGCATTTAAGGCGGGACGTACGACAGGAATGAAAGAGCTTTAGCTGTTTCCGAAACAGCAAGAGCTAAAACTATTACACGCCTGCTGTATATTCCGTCTTTAATTGCTAGCCCAAGGTTCTATTTAGGAGTGTTTATGACATTAGCCGAATCTTTGCCGATGCGGATTCATGCGCATGGACAACGTTTCAAATCTGGGTTTTAAACGATGCTCAAGATATATCGTGCTTCTTCCTGGGAATAGCACAGTGTAAAGTTGAAAATAATAATACACGAAGTATATTGCTGCTGCGGAAATAGCTAAAACTATTGTTCTCTTGTTTAAGGCCCGTCTTAAGCTACCAGGTTATTCTCCACCAGCTATTGGGGTGAGGGAGATGGAAACAAATAATCATCCAAGATTGCTGGTCTTTCTGTCCGTCTTCTTCGTTGTAGTAACAGTTGCGTAGCCTGCTATGCGCATGTTACTACGCCTTGAATACGAACAAAAATCCTGCCCAATATTGGACGTTTATTTATTTCCAGCTCCCTAAGGTATTCTGTCCTGTTGCTAAATAGATCAAAGCGTTAAAGAAAAAACCATGAGAATATCAAGATTATACGTTTCCAGCCCTTTAGCCTTAAACGAGGCTATTGAGCTAGATGAAGAAAGTGCACATTATTTACGTGCTGTTTTAAGGCTCAAAAAGGGTCATGCAATTACTTTGTTTAATGGGCAGGGAGGCGAGTTTCAAGGGCAAGCAGTAGAAGTATCACGGAAGCGAGTATTAATTGAGTTACAGTCTTTTAATCGTCGAAGTGTCGAATCAAACTTGCAGGTTGTTTTAGGCTTAGGGGTCTCACGTGGTGATCGCATGGACTTTTCTGTCCAAAAATCAGTCGAGTTAGGTGTCGCCCAGATTACGCCGCTGCAAACAGAGCGTTGTGTCGTGCAGTTAAAAACAGAGAAAGGCGATAATAAAGTGCGTCATTGGCAAAAAATTGCACAACATGCGACTGAGCAAAGTGGACGAACGGTCAGGCCAGAAGTTCATCGTGTTGAATCTATGGAGAGCTGGGTTAAACAACAAACAGGTCTTAAGATTTTTTTAGACCCTTTTGCCACGCAAACTTTAATGCAACTAAAACCTGATGCTAGTCAGGTTACACTCCTGGCAGGACCTGAAGGAGGTTTTTCTGAGCCAGAGCGAGAAATTGCAAAACAGTCTGGGTTTATACCGGTGCAATTAGGGCCGCGCATTTTACGTACAGAAACCGCTACATTGACAGCATTAAGTGCAGTACAGGTTTTATGGGGTGATTTGGGAGAAAAAAATGTTGAATAAAATCGCCATTAGTTTAATGCCATTTCTGATGCTGCTATTATTCTCCTTCGTAGCCTGTTTTATGGGGTATGGTGTTTTTTTATTACTTGATGGTGCTGCAGAATTAAGTAAGATTATCAGTCGGGTGACTCAGGTTTTATTAATATTAAGTATCTATCCAGTCATGCGCTGGCTTAATATTAGTGCGGGAGATTTGGGCTTTGTTCCCATTAAAAAATTTCTAAAACAGATGTCAGGCGGTATCGTTTTGGGACTTGTAACTTTATTGCCGGTTTTATTGATAAGTTATGCCTTAGGAATGACTGAGCTTGATGCAGGTAATGTCTGGACTGCGGAAAAGTTGATTGTCAGTATCTTGGTGGCATTTTTATTGGCTTTGTTAGTTTCATTATTAGAAGAGCCCATGTTTCGTGGGATTTTAATTGCAGCATACCTTAAGCGTATAGGCATAACGGCCACTATTTTTTTGAGTTCATTTTATTATGCTATGTTGCATTTTATTAAAACAAAAACAGTGATACCGGTTGAACAAGCCAGGTTGTCAGATATTTTCAGGCTGTTATTGGAAGCGTTTCAAAACTTGCTAGATCCTCAGCATTTTGGAGCATTCTGGGCTTTGTTAATGGTCGGTTTCTTTTTAGCAATTATGCGCACACGGATGAACCTAAGCTTAGCGTGGTGTATTGGCTGTCATACGGCATGGGTATGGCAGATTAAAATGGCGCATAAAATAACGGATGTCAATCAAGCTTCGGATTTGCTGTATTTAATTAGTCCATACGATGGTGTTATAGGGCCGATGGTCGCGATATGGTTAACGCTCGTGATATGTTTTTATCTCTCTTATGAGCGGATTACACGTAAAGTAGCATAGAAATAACGGTAAGAACTAATGTATACTTAATTCGAAAATTATTGCATTTTTGTCTCTATATTATTTAGTGTGCCTTACCCAGGGTGGAGCCCCCCATTATTTTTTTAATTGACTACTATGCCAAAAATTACTCAACTTTCTCAATGAGACTTTAATAAAACTTACAATTACGCTGATTATTTAATGCGGCAATTTTCTGAAGCTGTAGAGCTTATCAAGGGTAAAATTATGTTAATGTTACCCGCTCCAAATGTCGGACATCAGATTATAGAGCGAAATCTAATTATTGATATTGGAACAGACTTACGTAGTAATCAATGCCAAATATTTCCTGCCCCCTTTGATGTGCGCTTGTATGGCCGCCAAAAATCTATTCTGGCTAATCAGGATATTCATACCGTTGTTCAGCCTGACGTCTGTGTTATTTGTGATCCCGATATGTTAGACAAGCAAGGTTGTAACGGTGCACCCGATTGGATTATAGAGATTGTATCAAAAGGTAATTCGTAACTACTCAGGCTATTTTTCCTGGGCTGTAGGGGGATTTGTGGCATAAAAGTAGCTGAAATGCCTATTTTTCTGCCTTTATCATCCAAAATGAAGTGCCAAAATCGCTACAGATCAATAAATCATAGCCTGAGTAGTTACGGTAATTCTAAAAAGGAAATGCAGCTTAAATATGAGTTATATCAGGAAAGTGGCGTGACAGACTATTGGATTATTTTCCCTAATGATGAAGCGGTTCATAAATTTGTATTAGATAAAGACCAACGCTATCAATTAAAAGCAATGTACGCTGAGGATGATATTGCGATACCGCATGTATTTCCTGATTTTCCGCTTGATTTAAAACAAATTTTTGAGTTATACAATCATAAAGGGTAGTGGGTCAAACCTGTGATTATTGTTTAGTTACAAGTTATGCAATAGTCCGAGATATAAGGGGTTAACGTAATAGGGAGAATATTAAAACCACAGGTTTGACCCACTACCCTTTCGCGCAATCTATAGCTTATTGAGTATGGCTGTGTTTGACAAGATTTATCAAGCTCAAAAGTAAGTGCTGATAATGAAAATTTATACTTACCTGTTAAAGGTGTTGGGTTGCGTTATCTCGCTCCGCTCAATAAGCTAGCCTAGCCTACGTTTTTTCCACTTTTATGATTGAGACGTGTGTGATCTCGGTCGATAAGATTTGGCTGGAGGGGGTATTCATCCCGTCCATAAAGGCTTTCAGAAAAAAATTCGAATACTATCTCTTAAATGGATTTTGTGCTGTGGAGTGACTTGTGCGGTGAGCTTTATGGCTTGCATTGTTAGTCCCTAAAATTATTAAACTGCAAGGGCATTTCCAGGTCTTCAGCACGCAACATTTGCATGGTTTGTTGTAAATCATCGCGTTTCTTACCCGATACGCGAATCTTCTCGCCTTCAATCGCAGCTTGTACTTTGAGCTTTTTATCCTTAATCAACTTTACAATCTTTTTAGCCAAAGGTTTATCCAGTCCTTCTTTGAGTTCAATGGGTTGTTGTGCCGTTTTAGCGGCTTTTCTTATATCCCCGGTTTCCAGGCAAGCAACATCAATCCCGCGTTTGCCTAATTTTGAAAACAGAATAGGCAGCATTTGTTGTAGCTGAAAAGTTGACTGGGCTTTCATTAAAATTGATTTATCCTTTAATTCAAATTCTGCGTTAGAGCCTTTAAAGTCAAAGCGTGCGCCGACTTCTTTATTGGCCTGGGCAAGGGCATTCTGGGCTTCGTGCATATCAAATTCTGAAACAATATCAAATGATGGCATAGTCAATCCTGTTTTATAAGTTTTGGGGTAAATTGTTTTTTTATTTTACTGATTTCCTGGGCACGTAAATGCTGTATGGCATCGCCAATTTCCTTGCCTTTTAAATTCTTATTGCTCACGGCAGAGCTATCAATGCGTTGCGCTGCTTTTTGCGCCGCTAAAATATATCCGGCTTGTGGATAGGGGTGCTCTTCAAGTCCCAGGCGGCCTTTTGCATCTGCTTCGCAGGCGAGTAAAAAATCATTTAGCTGGTTGTCTGCTTTAAATGCCCCCAGACTGCTTAGCTTTTCGCATAATGTACCCGGTCTTAAATCCAGGGCGCGATGGCAATGGGTATGGTATTCCATGACTTGCAGGGCGAGTTTTTGATAATTATTTGGTACGCGCAGGCGGGTGCATAGTTTTTTTAGCGTATTCAGCCCTAATGTTTCATGTCCATGATGGCTAGGCCACTTTTCCTCTGGCGTTAGTGCCTTGCCTAAGTCATGCATTAAGGCGGCAAAGCGTACCGTGGTTTTGTCACTTAATAAGACCGCTTGCTCTAAAACCATTAACACATGTACGCCTGTATCAATTTCGGGGTGATATTTTTCAGGCTGTGGAACGCCAAACAAATTTTCAAGTTCAGGGAAAATTCGTGCTAATGCGCCGCAATCTCGTAAAACCTGAAAGTAGGCGGCAGGTGATTTTTCGCCCAAGGCTTTGACTGTTTCTGCCCAGACGCGTTCTGCAACCAGATGATCTATTTCGCCCTGTACGACCATTTGCTGCATGAGTTTCCGGGTTTCTGGCGCAATACTAAAGCCTAGATGTTGGTATCGCGCGCAAAATCGAGCGATCCGTAAAACCCGCACGGGGTCCTCACAAAATGCCGGTGAAATATGCCTAAAGATTCTATTTTTTAGATCCTCCTGGCCACCATAAGGATCGAAAATATCGCCATTATCCATGAGCGCCATGGCATTAATGGTCAGGTCGCGACGCATTAAGTCTTCTTTCATGCTGACATCAGGCGTTGCATGCACAGCAAAGCCTTTATAGCCACGTGCCGTTTTTCTTTCGATGCGGGCCAGTGCATATTCATCTTTTGTTTCTGGGTGCAGAAATACCGGAAAATCTTTACCTACTTCGATATAACCACGGGCAATCATGGCTTCAGGCGTTTCGCCAATCACTACCCAGTCTCGTTCTCTTACGGGGAGTTTAAGGAGCGTATCGCGGACAGCGCCGCCAACTAAATAGGCTTTCATCATACAAACTGGTTTTTATTGAATATAGGTAGCATGATAAAGGATTCGTAGGCTATTTGGAAATCTACATTATAATCAAAGCTCGGGCACGAAATTTTTTAAACCCCGAAACGACAAACCGTATAGGATGTGCTGAGGCACGAAGCGCAGCCCATAATATCAGAGCATCTGACCTCGGTCTAATAAAATCATAACCTTGCAGATTCTCCAAGATAATAAGGTGAGACCAGGATAGTAGGCTGGGTTAGATTTTTGAGAATAGCGAGAAAACGTAACCCAGAATTCATGTCATTATTGCAGGTTAATTGAATTTCATATGGCTTAACATCACTTGATAATATTTATTTTAGTATCAAATTATTAAGTACTCATGCAAAATTGATTTAACTTTTTTGAAAAAAGATAAAATCTCCAGTTTTTAGTATGATTTTTGAGAATTTGAATATATTTTTACAAAAAAATAGGAATTTTTATTGAAAATGATGAATTTCTACCCTCGTAATTTTAGTTAAAATAATAATGCCTGAGTACTTATCTGCGAGATCAGCTTGTCTGAATATTCGAGCGACTACTTTAAGATGGGGCATGTAAAGGGGAGTACTCGATGTTCCAGTTTTTGTAGTATGTTGATTTTATTATCTATTTTTGAT
>CAYZUM010000035.1:0-7211 GCA_964481455.1 uncultured Methylomonas sp.
TCAGGGACTAAAAATCATCACTTCGCTAAGCTCCGTTTCCCTGATTTTCAGCGACGGCAGGAGAACACGCTTTAGCTATTTTCGAAACAGCAATAGCTAAAGCTATGGCACTCCTGCATAAGGTGTTGAATCTCCACCGTCACGTATTAAAGGGGGGGGCTGATTCTTGAGTAGTGGAGGACTTTCAGTCCAAGAGCAATCTATGCACTTTCAGTGCATAGTGGTTGAATAAAGTAATTTACCTGTTTAGCCAAGTCTTTCAATGCTCTGGAGTAACAACTGTCCTTGTCAAAGTGCCAGATTCTATCTTCTATGACCTTTTGCATTGCTTGGCTCAGACCCGTTGGCAATTCTGAATCTCTACAGCAGCTATGCAAGGGGCTTGGTGGCTTTCATTCGCCTTAGGGAGCTGGAAATAAATAAACGTCCAATATTGGGCAGTATTTTTGTTCGTCTTCAAGGCGTAGTAACAGGCGCATAGCTCGCTACGAAACGGTTACTACAACGTAGAAGACGGACAAAAAGACCCCCGCAATCTTGGATGATGTGTGTTTCCATCTCCCTTAAGGCTCTATCATCTCCCTGCTTAGCCATGAAATGAAGTTAATGCAGTCTACAGCTTAAAGACATCAATTCACTATACCAAAAAGATTTATTTTCACAGAACATGCATTCGTAAGAAATGTATTAAAGCACTCGGTCTTTAATAAAAGCCGAGAAGGCTTATCGTTTTTTTTAACTCAATTTTATTAAACAATTTACAATTTTACATAGGAGCCTTAAATAATGCTGTCAAAAGCAAACAATCCGGCCAAGCCGAAAGGTATTGTTAAACTCGTCTTGTCAATAACGGTTCTAGGCTTGGCTTTCTTACAGCCTGTTATTGCAGATGATCTAAATAAGCGAGTTGAAAATGCTTTAAAGCTAGAACAGGAAGATGCGAAGTATGGTCAGTTTAAATTCGACTTACGCTATCGGTTTGAAATGTCAGATGTCGCCAACAATGGCCGGGATACGGCATATGCAAATACATTACGTCTACGCTTGGGGTATCTAACGCCTGAATATCAGGGTTTACAGGGATATGTTGAATATGAGGGAAATCTTGCTATGCAAGATGACTATTTTTCTCCAAAATCTCACTGGCAAGGAGATCCAGGTCGTGAGGTTATTGCAGATCCACAGACGAGTGAACTCAACCAGTTATGGGTTAGTTATAAAGGGCTTCCTGATACTGAAATCAAAGCAGGTCGACAAGTCATTAACCTTGATGATCAGCGGTTTGTAGGGGCAGTTTCCTGGCGTCAGATGGAACAAACCTTTGATTCAGGGTTAATAACCAACACGTCAATTGAAAACTTAACACTAAAAGTCGCTTATATAGGGCAAGTACAAAACATCTGGTCTCAATTAGAGGCTGTGCAATTACCCTTTGCAAATATGAACTATAAAGTGAAAGACCTTGCAACTATAAATGTGTATGGTTTTTGGCTATCTGATTATAACGAAGGTCAAACAGGAAGATCCGCTCAAACCTATGGTTTATCAGCCGCTGGTTCGCCTAAAATCACTGAACATATTAAACTTCACTACAGAGCTGAGTATAGTTTCCAGACTAATCTGGCCAACAACCCGAATAGTTTTACGCTGGGTCGATATAGTTTAATGGGGGGAGCAAGCTTTATGGGCGTCACCTTAAAAGGTGCAGTTGAAGAATTAGGGGCTAATGGTACTCAGGCTTTCCAGACACCTTTTGGAACAAATCATTTATTCCAGGGTTGGGCAGATTTATTTCTGGTGACACCGAAGGATGGTGTTCGTGATATCAATGCAACACTTGGTGGTAAATTGTTTGGCACTAAATTAGCATTTGTTTATCATGATTTTCAAAGTGTTACCAATAGCATAGACTATGGAAATGAATATGACTTTGTCATTTCCAAAAAATTTGGAAAGCACTATAAAATTCTGACTTCATATGCTTATTATGACGCTGACGAAGCAAACGGTCTCCCCGCATTTAATGAAAATGTTCACAAATTCTGGCTGCAAGGTAGTATTCACTTCTGATTATTCTTAATCTCATTGGATGTTTATTCTGGATAATGCCATTCGTGTTTGCTATGAAAGAGTATGAATGGGGCTACGCACTTAGGACGGGACAACTTATAGCTTGGGGTGGCAATCTTTTCTGTTCACCGAGGTTCAAACTTGATGGTGGGCAAAAACTGCCTGTCCTACTTTTTTTGCCAGAGATCTGTCCCGTTTTTAGTTTAAAGAAGGCATCTTTCATATCCCCATAAAAGTAGTTTACACTTTTAAGATTCAACTAAGGCAGCTATAGTAAAACCAAGACAAAAGAAGTGAGAACCCTCAAAGGAACGTGCACGAAATAAGTTGGGCAACTGGCGCATAATTTTTAGTCGTATTCAAGGCGTAGAAATAGACGGATAGCCAGCTACGTCACTATTTCTACAACACTGAAGACGGATAAAAAGGCAAGCAAGTTGCTCACGTTATTTCGTGCACGTTCCTAAGTAAGGGAGTCAAAAAGCTATAGTTTTTTATGTGAATAGCAATAGCTGAAGCTATTGCACTCCTGCCAAAGTGTCCACTGGTAAATGAAGGGTACCTCATTATGATTTGATTTCTAAGCGTTTACTTCTGCCACACTAATAAGCGATTGTTAGCCGGCATAGCAAAGTCATTTTTAATGACTAAATTTGCAGTTTTAGCCAATACTTCAATCCTTTCAAAATCACGGATTCCACTTTGGGAGTCGCGCGCTTTTAGCCATTGGTCAAACTGTGCATTACTCGCACTGGTATATTGCCCATGATAATTAAAGGGCCCATATATACAAACGACAGCACGATAGGTTAAATATTTTGCTAATCCGGCAAAAAAATCTTCCACTTCTTGCCAAGGCATAATATGTAAAGTATTTGCAGTAAATACAGCTTCTAATTGTTTACAAGGCCATTCTATATCCACTACATTTAAAGCTATACTTTTTGGTAAATTATCTAAGGCAGTTTCTTCAATCCAGCAATCAATGCCTGCTAAATTTTTTTGCTGGTCAGTAGTTTGCCAAGTCAAATGAGAAAGGTATTGAGAAAAATAACAAGCATGTTGCCCTGTACCACTACCAATTTCCCATACGTTGGTGAATTCATTAAAGACAGGTAGAATTTTCTGTAAAATAGAACCTTTATTATTTTCGCAAGCCTGAGAAAAAGGTTTTTTCATGTTCTTAGCCTTATTTAAGTTAAATGATCGTAAAACAAATTAATAGTATGATGGAAGTTGATGCTGTTTGCTGGAATAGTCTTGTGCAAAACAAAGACCCTTTTCTGCGCCATGAATTTCTATTGGCTTTGGAACAAAGTGGATCAGTCTGTGAGCAAACAGGGTGGAGTCCATATCATTTACTCGTTTTTGATAATGATGAGCTGATAGCGGCTATGCCACTATACCTAAAAAAACATTCTCGGGGTGAATATGTTTTTGATCAACAGTGGGCTGATGCTTATACTCAGTCAGGCATGGAATATTTTCCAAAATGGGTAAATTCTGTTCCCTTTACACCTTGCCAGGGCCAGCGTATTTTAATTAAGCAAGGGCTAGAGAGTACTCTCGTCATTCATCAATGTATCGCAACTATTCAACAGCTTTCTGAACTTAATAATATCTCAAGTCTGCATTGCCTGTTTCCTGGCTCTTCACAATCAGAATGCCTAGCTCAATACTTGCTCATTCGTGAGGGTGTGCAATTCCAATGGTTTAATAAAGATTTCCGTGACTTTGATAGTTATCTACAAATGTTTACTTCAAGGCAACGTAAGAAAATTAATAAAGAACGTCGGAAGGTGAATGAGCAAGGTATTCGTTTACAACGATTAACGGGGATAGAAATAACTGAGCAGCAATGGCATGTTTTTTTTACTTTTTATAAAATGACTTATTTAAAAAGAGGTCAGCTGGCTTATTTAAATGTCGAATTTTTCAAACAATTGGCATCTACAATGCCAGAGCAGATGTTATTAATTTTAGCGATAAAAGGCAGAGATTATGTCGGCGCTGCACTTAGTTTTATTGGAGAAAATACCCTATATGGCCGCTACTGGGGTTGTTATGAGGAGTACAGCAATCTGCATTTTGAGGCCTGTTATTACCAAGGGCTGGAGTATTGCATAGAACATCAATTACAACGGTTTGATTCGGGAGCTCAGGGGGAACATAAAATATCCAGAGGATTTGAGCCGATTACGACATATTCAGCTCACTGGATACAAGATCCTCGTTTTTCTACGCTAATTGCTAGCTTTTTAGAAAGTGAAAAGCAAATGATGCGTCAGTATAAACAGCATTGTTGTCATCAGCTTCCTTTTAAGCAAGGTGACCATTGAATGGCAGAGCTATATAGATGATTGGGTATCTTTCATTCGCCGACGCAGCGAATGGGAGGTGCCCTGAACGCCCAGTGTCCACCACGGCTACGCGCAAAGCCGCTTTGTCATGCTACCTCAAATGGCTGGTCGGCTATTCGTAAGACAATTCGTGCCTCCCTCGCGCGCTATTATTTACTTGGTTTTGGCTTGTGCCCTGTCGCCTCAGGGACTATAAATCATCACTTTGCTAGCCCCCTTTCCCTTATTTTCAGAGGTAGTAGGCTAAATGTATTTCGTTAGAAAAAACTTTCATAATTGAGGAGGGGATAGAAGGATACAAAAAAATCATAAATATGTTAACCATAACTCATTTGATAGTTGTTTATGGGGCCTAAAGTAGACGTTAAATCTTAAAAAATTCTGCAGCCCTTGTAAATTGAAAGGGTAAAGTTAATGTATGGCAACTTGAGGTTGTCGCTAAAAGGTGACAAAACGTGGAGAAATGTGAAGTTCATCACAGTTATTGAGTGCTGTAAATGGGATGATATCTGCACTTTTGTAATTAAAGTAATATCTATTTATAGTACATTATTGCGAGTAGTTTTTTTACCTGTGTGCACACTAATAAATTGATAACTAACTTTCAAATGGTTGTGTTCATTGCTACTGCCTGGCAAATTTTTGATAAATTAACAGTGCGTAATAAAAAAACTCAATAAACTAACGGCGGTCATTAGATTTACTTGCAAGTAAATGAAAAATATAAACCCTGATATTGAAAACGGAAAGTTGTTCTAATGCATGTGTTCACTTTGAGGGATGAGGGCTTGACCTCTTGTCCTCTGAGATCACTGATATTTTTTTAAGACGAGGAAAGCATGAGTCAAAACAAATCTAATGAATTACATTCTATTTCAACATATGCTAATGCTAACTTAGCGGGTACGGAGTTCATTCCGCAGGCTAAGATTTCTAGCGAGACTGGAGTTGTTTTATTAGGGCTTAAGGATACCTATACCTTTCAAGAAAACTTTGTTAATTCTGAAACACAATTATTTTATGCATCTGAAGTCGTATTCAATGATTTATATGCTAACAGCCTAGAGGGTGGAAGTTTAACTATTACACGTATACCAGACTTTGATCCTCATATTAATCAAATTAATGCCCCTGACGGTGCAACACAAGATCAATTAGGTTTTTTGAGCATAGGGATTGATGGCATTCAAATATCTGGAGATAATGTCGACTATAAGGGAGTTCAAGTTGGTAGTATTGTCGATGACCAGGGTGATGCTAGTAATCTTAATATTTTATTTAACTCTAATACTACAACGGAGGCGGTTGAAGCACTGGTAAAGTCGATAACCTATACTAATTTTTCGAGCGCTCCAGTTTTTAGCCGCCAATTTGAGATTAAAGGATCTGATGCCGAAGGGAATTCGGGCCCTGCTCAGCTTATAACAGTTAATGTTACTCCTCAAGTCGATGGAGCAATAGCTATTCTGGGTGAATCTCAGGTTAACAGCTATACTCAGGGCCCTCAAAAAAATCCTGCCATTGCCAGTTTGAATGGCAGTGAGGCTGACTATGTCATTGTCTGGGAATCAGATAAGCAGGATGGTAGCCAGGGAGGAGTGTTTGGTCAGCGATTTTCCGCAGATGGGGAGATGAAAGGAGCAGAGTTTCAGGTTAATAGTACGGTACAATCTCAGCAAACTGAACCTCAGGTGACGGGCTTGGAAGGCGGAGGTTTTGTTGTAACCTGGTCGGATAACAGTAACCTTAGCGGGACAGATAAGCAAGGTTATGGAGTCTATGCGCAGATGTATGATGCGACTGGCGCAACTATCGGTAGTAAATTTCAAGTTAATACTGAAACAGCTAGTACGCAAAATGATGCACAAATTACCGCCTTAAATAATGGTGGTTTTGTTGTTGCCTGGACTTCCGATACGAGTGGTACCGCTGGAGATGCCTCCGCAGAGGGCGTTTTTGCTCAGCTCTATGATGCGACAGGTGCTAAAGCTGGAAAAGAGTTTCAGGTAAATTCAGAGGTGTCTGGCGCACAGTATCAGGCGAGTGTGGCGGAACTAAGTGATGGTGGTTTTGTGATTTCCTGGACATCTGCTACCGTTGGAAATGATGGCGATGGCTCACTTGATGGTGTATTTGCTCAGCGCTATAATAGCACAGGCTCTGCTGTAGGCGATCAGTTTCAGGTTAATACCGAGACAAGCAATCATCAAGATCACTCTGTAGTAACCGGACTTGCTAATGGGGGTTTTGTTATCGCTTGGTCATCTGCTGGACAAGATGGCAGCGGCGGAGGTATTTTTGCGCAACGTTATAATGCTGTTGGTGTTGCTGTTGATAATGAATTCCGGGTAAATGAAAGCAAAAGTGGAGATCAGGCAGATGCATCAATTACTGCTTTGACAAAGGGTGGTTTTGTTATTACTTGGACTGATGAGAATTCTCTAGATACAAGTGGTTACGGAGTCTTTGGGCAGCAGTATGATAAGAACGGCCACCGAGTTGATGGGCAATTTCAGGTTAATTCAGAGGTTTCTGGTGCTCAATATCAATCAAGTGTAACAGCTTTGCCTGGTGGAGATTTTGTTGTCACATGGAGCTCTCAAACGAGTGGAACAGCAGGTGATGGAGATTCGTATGGAATCTTTCAACAAATTTACAATACGCCGGAGCCTTTGCCGTCTTTTCCTCCTTTTGTTGTTCCTCCAGTCGGGGAGAATTTGCCGCCAGATGCGCAGGACGATGCCTTTAGCACCGACGAAGACACCGCGATCAGCGGCAGCG
>CAYZUM010000035.1:7311-16259 GCA_964481455.1 uncultured Methylomonas sp.
GCTTCGAATACACCCTAAGCGACGGCACCAGCAGCGATACCGCCACCGTGACCATTACCATCACTGGCGTTAACGATGCGCCGGATGCGCAGGACGATGCCTTTAGCACCGACGAAGACACCGCGATCAGCGGCAGCGTGCTTGGCAACGACAGCGACCCCGACGACGACAACAACACACTCAGCGTCACCGGCCCCACCGTCAGCGTGAGTGGTGCGGCAGTGACCGTCAATGCGGATGGGACGTTTGACTATGATCCGACAGGCTTTTTTGATGATCTGCCAGTGGGCCAAACGGCCACCGACAGCTTCGAATACACCCTAAGCGACGGCACCAGCAGCGATACCGCCACCGTGACCATCACCATCACTGGCGTTAACGATGGCCCTATTGCTGAAGATGATATTTTTAGTACTGGCGAAGAGAGTCCACTCAACGGTAATGTACTCGATGACAATGGGCAAGGTCCAGATTTTGACCCAGAAGGTGACGCGTTTGTAGTCCATGCAGTAAATGGTGGCGCACCTGGCGATAATATAGGTAACCAGTTGACATTGCCTAGCGGAGCACTACTGACACTCAAGGCCGATGGCAAATTTGACTACGATCCTAATAGTGTCTTTAACAACCTACAACCAGGAGATAACAATACCGACAGTTTCACCTACACGATTATTGATGAAGAGGGGAATACGGATAGTGCTACCGCAACGATATTTATTAATAGTTCGCACATAGGAGATGCTCCTGAGAATGTTACTCTGGGAAATTTGCATGAGTGGGAGGATGCCTGGACAGAGGGGCGCATTGATATATCTCATAAGGCTGATTTTATAGATAATAACGAGAATTATTCAGAGGTGACATTTACACGCTTTTTTCCTCAACAGTTAGAGGGCGGCGATATATTTCATGGAGACCTAGGTGTCAGTGGGAACACTGCAAATACCAGTCTCGTAGATCAGGAAATTGATGGAACGGAGGCGCTTAAATTCGAATTGACTTTTGAAGCAACTGAACTATCGTTCGGTGTTTCCCGCTTTTTCAGCGACGATGATAATACTGGCTTTGCAGAGGCTGGGCGAGTATTGCTGCTAGATGAAAATGATCTCATTGTTAAAGAATTTTCTTTTTCGGCAGACAGTAGCGCAGGTGACCAAGAATTAACGGTTGAGGCAAGCGAAGGGTTTAATCAAGTTATCTTTAATGCGGGTGCTACGGATTTAGAATTTGTTTTTGGTGCTTATGCCGATAATAACGGTGACTTTGCAACGGGTCCCTTTGATAATGGTGGCACTACTCATGGTAGTGATTATCTTTTGGATTATGTAGAGTTTTCATTTGATGCAGTCGCACCGGCAATGGCACTTGGAGTATCAATGGATAATGTTGAAACAGATATATTGTTAACATAATAAAGAGCATCTTTCATATAAGCCAGAAAGAAGGTTTCAATTTTGAATTTCACTTAAAAAGAAAGGCAAGGTGGAGGGAGCATTCTATGAACATGACTGATACGGAAGTTATTGTGAATAGGATGTGTTCTGTATAAAAGGATTCTTTCACTAAGAGAGTAAACTGAAAAATGAAAGGTACCTAATTAAGATCAAAAAATTTAGGCATCCTTCTAATCAGTTTACACTTTGTCAGGAATGCAATAGCTATTGCTGTGAATCGAAAAAGCTGAAGCTTTTTGACTCCTGCTCTTGGTTGAATCTTGAAAAGTGTCAACTACTTTTAGACAGAAATGAAAGATGCCAAAAATTAGAATACTAAATAGCTTTAAGTTTTATTAAAGGGCTATTTTTTTGAATTTTCACTTCAATTTAAAGGACTATTTATGATAACAAACTTACCGTTTTAAAAAATTAAACTATATTTAGATTCATACTCTATCTAAAAAATATACTTTAATCAATTCATCTTTTTCTTATAGGTTAGTAATAATGATTCAACATACACTCTCTTTAGTTTGTCGCTCTCGGCGATTGCTTATAATTTTTTTGTCGCTACATTTTCTTGCATTTTCAGGGCTTGCTCAAAGTACCCCTTTATTTTCACAACCTCCTCAATCAGGAGGGGATCTTGTTGATTCCTATGGAGATGAGGAGTATGCTGATGATTTCTCTGTTATTTCAAATACAAAGGTCTCTGGAATATTTTGGTGGGGGAGTTTTTTAGACAGTGCCATTGTGATTTCTGCAGATAACGTATTTGATATTCGCTTCTACGAAGAAGATACTGGGCTTCCAGGTCCACTGTTAAATAGCTTTATAGGCGTTACTGCGAATAGAAATACAACTAGCTTATTAAATTTTGTTGGTGATCCTGTTTTCCGTTTTGATCTCTCATTAGCAACACCTGTTAGCCTCTTGGCAAGTCAAACGTATTACGTCTCAATAACACACTCTGATCTTGATGACCCATACTATTGGCTTCAAAGCGGTAGCACAGGATCGTATTTTACTCAAAATTCTGCTGCAAATCTTCCTTGGGTTGAGATAACTGGCAATAATCTTGCTTTTAAACTTGTTCCTGAGCCAACGATTCCTATGCTATTTTCTATTGCCTTGTTAGTCACTGGTTTGCAGTATAGAATCAGAAAAACTAGTTAAAGTATTGAATTATGGATTAAGCCTATCGCTATTAGTTTATTGGAATATATTTTTTGGGCTATGAACTTAAGATGGGACAAGCTATAACTTGTAGGGTGGGCAATCTTTTTTGCCCACCGAGGTTTCAGTTTTAATGGTGGGTAAAAAAACTGCGCACCCTATTTTTTACAAGAAATTTTGTCCCGTCTTAAACTCGTAGCCAAGGTTTAAACTGGCAAATGAGGAGACCAAAATAATAATCCAAACGTATGAATTAATGTTCTTTAGGAACGTGCACGAAATAACGTGAGCAACTTGCTTGCCTTTTTATCCGTCTTCAGCGTTGTAGAAATAGTTACGTAGTTGGCTATGCGCCTATTTCTACGCCTTGAATACGAATAAAAATTCTGCGCCAGTTGCCCAACTTATTTCGTGCACGTTCCTTAGCTATTTTGAAACTGCAATAGCAAAAACTATTACATATCCTACCTTTTCATTTTTTTATTAAAGCCCACGCTATTAAATGAGCCAAGCCCAACAATCAGCAAACCAAAAGTCTCTCTCTTTATTTTCTTTAAAATCCATCACTGCATTAACAAAAAAATATATATATTTTGTTGCATGCCTGAGTTTTTTTATCAACTTTGCAATGTTGACGGTACCGTTATATATGTTGCAATTATATGACAGGGTATTAACATCGCGCAATATTGATACCTTACTGTTTTTAACGATTGCCGCTGTTTTTATGCTGATTGTTATTGGTGCATTGGAACTGGTCAGGTCTAGAATTCTTGTTCGGATAGGGCTTTGGCTGGATGAACAACTACGTGCCTGGTTGATGCACTTGACGCTGGTGACTGGGAAAGATAGCCAGATCATAAGGGATCTTGATGAATATCGAAACTTCCTTGCAGGCCCCGCTCTTCTAGCGATACTAGATGCTCCATGGACTCCCTTGTTTATCACCGCTGTTTTTATTCTTCATCCTCTTTTGGGAATGGTTGCTTTAGCGGGTGCTGTTATACTAGTCATTTTAGCGGTGACAAATGAGCTAGTGACGCGTAATATTTTGTTTGAGGCTGGAAGTCACGCCGCTACAGCGAATAGATTTGCAGATCAAGCTGCTAGAAATGCTGAAGTTATTCGTGCTATGGCTATGTCAGGACCTTTAATTCGCTTATGGGAAAAGGAGCGAGGAACTGCGACTCGATTACAAACTATAGGGAGTGATCGGGCAGGTGTTATCAGCTCCTTAGCAAAAATAATTCGACTGGGTCTTCAGGTTGCCATTTTAGGAACGGGGGCTTGGTTAGCCATGAATGAATTGGTTTCACCGGGTGTTATGATTGCTGCTTCCATTATTATGGGGCGGGCACTTGCTCCCATTGAAATGGCTATTGGTGCATGGCGCAGTGTCATCAGTTCAAGAAATGCTTACAAGCGCTTAAATCAATTTTTAGATGAAAACCCTGTAAATGCTGAATCTATGTCTTTACCTGCACCGAAGGGAAAGTTATCGGTAACAGGGTTGTCATATTTTGTACAGG
Organism: uncultured Methylomonas sp.; assembly: GCA_964481455.1. Classification (GTDB taxonomy): domain Bacteria; phylum Pseudomonadota; class Gammaproteobacteria; order Methylococcales; family Methylomonadaceae; genus Methyloprofundus. The sequence goes on from CAYZUM010000035.1 coordinate 11,456, forward strand.
GGCGAGAAGCGCCTATTTTGAATAATATTTCATTTGAATTGCAGGCGGGTGAATCATTAGGGATCACAGGGCCAAGTGCCGCTGGGAAATCAACATTAGCTCGAATGCTAGTAGGTGCTTTAACGCCAACAAAAGGCGCAGTTCGAATTGACGACTTTGATTTAAAATCCTGGAATCATGCTGAGCTGGGAGAACATATTGGCTACCTTCCGCAGGATGTTGAACTATTTGAAGGTGCAGTACATGAAAATATTGCTCGTTTTAATAAATTTACTCATGAAGACATTATCGAGGCAGCTAAAACAGCAAATATTTATCAAATGATCGCTTTATTAAAAGAGGGGTTTGATACACAGATTACTGCTGGCGGTGCTCCGTTGTCAGGGGGGCAACGTCAACGTATTGCGTTGGCCCGGGCATCTTATAAGGCTCCTGCTATCATCGTATTGGATGAGCCTAGTTCAAACCTCGATACTGAGGGTGAACATGCACTAAGGTCAACGATAGACACGCTAAAAGAAAAAGGATCCACTGTTATTATTATTACTCACAGACCACAGTTATTAGCACATGTTGATAAAGTGCTGGTTGTGCAAGATGGAAATAATACTATGTTTGGTGAGGCCGGGAAAGTACTGGCTCAAATAGCCAGACCTATTAGCGGTATATCTGCACAAACTGGTGATATCAATGCCTAACCTGAACATTTCAGAAAGCCGCTCGATTAATACAGTAAATCCCCCGGATTTAACAGAAAGTAGGTATTCACTCTCTGCATTTATCCGGCCCTGGGTTATTATTGGTTGTTTGATTGTTTTTTTTAGCTTTGGGGTTTTAGGGGCTTGGGCTGCATTAGCCCCTATTGCAAAAGCAGTCATAGCAAATGGATTAGTTAAAGTAGATTCAAATCGAAAAAAACTGCAACACCTTGAGGGGGGGATTGTGGATGCTATTCTGGTAAAAGATGGTGATATGGTCAAAAGAGGGGATGTTCTCATTCGACTGGACCAAGTTCGAGCCAAAGCTTCATTTGCAATTGTAGAAACCAGTTACCAATCAGAAATAGCCCGACGTGCACGGTTGTTGGCAGAAAGGGATTATGAAAAAATAATTTCTTTTCCTAGCGAGCTATTAAAACATTCAGTAAGCTCTGAAGTTTTTAAATTAATTGATGGTCAGAAACGCATATTTTTGGCAAGAAAGAGAACCCTTGAAGGTAGTATTGAAATATTACAGCAACAAATTTCTCAACTTAAAGAAAAAATAGTCGGTATTCGTGCTCAAAAAAGAGCTAAAAAACGCCAATTGGCATTAGTTAAAGAAGAGCTTGATGCGGTTAATAAATTATTTGAGAAACACTATATTGATAAGCCAAGAATTCTTAAATTAAAAAGAGAAAGTGCTAATTTAAGTGGAGACTTAGGTGATTTTATTTCTGAATTAGCAGAAACTGCTGAAGCTATCTCTGAGAAAAAACAAGAAATATTACAACGCAAGAATGATTTTGATCAAGCTGTTGTCAGTGAGTTAAGGGAGGTTCAAACTAAAATTTTAGATTTAAAAGAGAGGCTTGGAGCAACAAATCATATATTAACTAATATAGACATTCGTTCTCCAGTAGAGGGAATTGTAGTGAGTCTGGCAGTCTTCTCTAAAGGAGAAGTCATTGCACCTGGTTCGACCATTCTAGAAATCGTGCCTGTCAATGATGATCTCTCGATAGAAGCCAAAGTTAAAACGACTGAAATTGATAATCTTTTAATAGGCCAGGAGGCTGATGTTAGGTTGACAGCTTTTGATAGTAAATCGACCCCCGTTTTAACAGGCTCTATTAGCTATATCTCTGCAGATGCTTTAGAAGATGAGCGAACAGGGCAAAGTTATTTTAAAGTTAAAGTGCTGGTTACGGACAAGGAATTAAAAAAACTTAAAGGGAAACCTTTGCACCCTGGAATGCCGGCTGAAGTTATTATTAAAATAGGTGAGCGAACAGTATTAGAATATATTGTACAGCCGTTAACTGATGCACTAGCAAGAGCCTGGCGAGAGCAGTAACTTGCTACCTCATACTACAACTAGTGTAAGGTCACGCGCAATAAATAAACTGCCCATATTGCTCAGGATTTTGTTTGTCTTCAAGGTCAGCACGCCAGAGCTGCTGGCGAAGGCACAGAAGTAGACGTATAGCAGGCTACGTAACTATTTCTGCAACACAGAAGACGAACAAAAATCCTGCGTCAAATGTACACGATATTTCATTCTGATTCCTAAGTAAATTTATAGACTTAAGGTAGTTGACTACTAACCTTGTCAATTCTAATTTTATCTGTGTCGGTTTAAGTCTATTTCCCGTCAGGTAGATTGTTAAAGTGGTAGCCCTAAAATTTTATATGCACCCTTTTGGTGCGATTGCCTTCACCCTATTGTACAAATGCTAGACATTGGATGATGTGTTAAAAACTGTGTATCTACCATTTTTACCGATCATTCATTTTGAAATTTTACTAACGTTTAAACACACAAGAGATTAAAAACTTCAGTTTTTTCTGAAGTCTGCAATGGCTAAGAATCTGCGTTCCTGCAAAGAGTGTCAACTGGAAAGTGAAGGGCTCCAGAAGTGTATTATTGAAAGACAATAATAACACTGCAATATATTATTGGCATGTTATGTGCTAAATTAAATATCAATAACGCTTGAACAATTCTGATTATGACGACTCATACACTTAAAATATCAATAGGCTCCTCTAGTGAAACAGGTATTAAAGCACGAAATGAAGATTTTTTAGGTGCCATAATACCCAAAGGAGCACAGTTAACCCATAAAGGTATTGCTATCGCCATAGCTGATGGAATGAGTGGTAGTGATGCAGGACATGAGGCGAGTCATTGCTGTGTTGTCAGTTTCTTAAGTGATTACTATAGTACGCCTGATTCCTGGTCAGTGAAGCAGGCAGGGCAAAAAATACTGTCCGCGACAAATTCCTGGTTATATAGTCAGGGCCAGCAACGCTATGAATCAGCCAAAGGCATGGTGAGTACCCTAAGTATTTTGGTGCTTAAATCCAATACAGCGCATATTTTTCATATTGGTGATTCACGGATATACCGCTTGCGCAAAGGTAATTTAGAGCAAATGACGCGAGATCATCGAGTCTGGATCTCAGAGGATAAAAATTATTTAAATCGTGCAATGGGGATTGAGCCACGACTAGAGGTAGACTATAAAGCGTTTCCTCTGCAGCTGGGGGATATGTTTTTTACCAGTACCGATGGTGTGCACGATTTTATAGCAGAGAAAGACCTTAAATCACTGTTGCTGTCAGGAAATGACTTAGAGAAAATAGCAAAAAGTATTGTTCAGTATGCCAGTGATAATAACAGTGATGATAATCTCAGTTGTCAGGTACTTAAAATTGATGAAATACCGCTGGCAAAAGAAGACGAAGTATTGCGCCGCTATGCCAACTTGCCTTTCCCACCTCCTTTAGATGTTGGTATGGTATTGGATGGCTATAAAATTGAAGCAGAATTACATGCGAGTAAACGTACTCAGATATATCGTGCGCTAGATACAAAAACGAATACTCAGGTCATTTTAAAAACGCCTTCTATTTTATATGATGACGATACTCATTATATAGAGCATTTTTTACATGAAGAATGGGCAGGGAAGCGTATTACACATGATAATGTTCTGAAAGTTCTTGATACGGATAGGGTTAAGACGTGTATTTATTATGCAACTGAATATATTGATGGCATCACACTAAGAGAATGGATAGACAGCCATCCAACACCTTATATTCGAGAAATCAGACTGATTATTGAACAGGTCGCTAAAGGTTTGCGCGCATTTCATCGTATGGAAATGTTACATCAGGACTTAAAACCTGAAAATATTATCATAGATAAGCAGGGGACGGTAAAAATCATTGACTTTGGTTCAGTCAAAATCGCTGGTATAGCTGAAATGAATTCTCTAGAAAAAAATGAGGAAGAAAATATTTTAGGAACCCTTAACTATACAGCACCAGAATATCATCTTGGGCAGCGTGGCACCACGAAATCTGATCTTTATTCTTTAGGTGTTATTGCCTATGAAATGATCAATGGTGCTTTACCCTTTGGGGTGGATATGCCTGAAAAGCCAAATAAAATTAATCTCGCTAAACTGACATATGTCCCCAGTTTTACTATAAATACCATGGTACCTTTCTGGATAGATGGTGCTTTGAAAAAGGCGACTTCTATTTACCCACAAGGACGCTATGATGAGATGTCAGAATTTATACATGATTTGTCGACCCCTAATCCGCTGTTTTTAAAAGAAGCTGATAGGAGTATGCCACTGATTGAACGTAATCCATTAAGATTTTGGAAAAGCTTGAGTAGCCTATTATTTTTATTAAACTTAGTTTTGCTTTATATTCTATATAGATAAATAAATTCCATATGTATGACGGATAACATCCCTTGAAGGGATGGTATCCGAGAAGTTATTTTTCTGAAAGTCTATAGTAGGCTGCGTCTAGGTTGTCGAAGTACTGACTCTAGACGTTAAAATGAATTTCTCTTTTTAGATGTTCCTTGTTTTGAACATTATGAGCATAATAATAAAAAATAACTACCTGGGCAATATTGTATTATTTTAAATTAGTGACTTATGTTTTTTTAAAATTCTAATTTTATTTGAAATATCAATACAAAAGCCGAGAAAAAATTAAGGACAAAAGGCTGATAAAATAGAGGGTGGTGGGTCAAATCTGTTATTAGGCATGAATGTCTCGTCCAAATTCGACTT
>CAYZUM010000036.1:0-16107 GCA_964481455.1 uncultured Methylomonas sp.
GCAAATATCAATGTAGTGACCTGGAGGTATGAGTTAATTTATTCTCATTCCTAAGTTCATCACGAATAGTATGAAGTTGTGACTGAATTTGCTAAATCAGTTTAATTGAAATGTTATATTTATAGCGACTTCCCCTTCCCTTGCATTCTTTTTTAAACGTGTAGCCTACATTAGCTTTAAACTTTAAGCGTAACAGAACTCTCTTGGAAAACAGGCGGGGTGGGCAATTTTGTTGCCCACTATCAAGATTGAACAAAGGTTTTGCACAATTGATTCTATTCCCTGGCAGAGCCTGGGAACAAGCCATGCTAGAGTGAGAGGGCTCTTTATTGTGAAGTCTTTCAATAACGGGTTAGTCAGCTCAAAGAGACTAATGGATGATTCTGATGACTATATATTCGCATCTCCCTTTACAATTTGTAGCCACAACGGCTATGTATTGAAATGTGTGTAGGTGTTCCTGCCCCCGACTTGTTACTTAAAGACATGAAATCACTGCCAATAAGAGAGCCTATTCGCTTAAGCTATAAGCGTATTTACATCCTGCCGACCAGGCAAGGCATGGGACTCGTCATGCTGATTGTTTTATTATTATTAATGGCCTTTGTTTATAATAATAACCTAGTATATTTGCTCAGTTTTTTATTAGCAAGCCTTTTTTTTATCGCTCTTTTACATACTGTAAAATCACTTGAAGGCTTGGTTGTTCGAAAAGGCCATAGCCCAAATGTCTTTGCTGGTGAATTTGCGGAAGGTTCTTTGGTGATAGAGAATTCAAGCAATATTGTACGCTATAGCGTACAGCTAGAGGGTGAAAAAGGGGTTAGTCGGACTGTCGATATCCGGGCACAACAAAATACGACGGTCAGTTTGGCGCATAAAGCTGATAAAAGAGGCTGGTTTATTGCTAGGCCCCCCACTATTTCAAGTCGTTATCCTTTTGGCTTATTCCGTGCCTGGAATCGATTAAATATAGAACTTAAAACCTTGGTATACCCACAACCGCTGATGCATGACTGCGCCCTGCCTGAAAATAATAATACTAATAGTGCACAAGGTAATGCGCAAAAAGGGCAAGATGATTTTTATGGCCTTAACAGTTATCAAAAAGGGGATAACATAAGGCACATTCATTGGCGGAGTTTTGCTAAAGGGCAGGGTCTGTTTACCAAGCAATATAACGGTGAACAAAATTCTGAAATCTGGCTGGATTTTGATCAAACGAATGGTTCAGATCAGGAAAAGCGTTTAAGTCAGATGTGCCGCTGGGTGTTAGATGCAGATAATGCAGGAGTTGCATATGGGTTTAGGTTAGCAGGACTCGTCATTGAACCTAATCGAGGCAGCGATCACTCTAAACAATGCTTGACTGCATTAGCACTCGCTTGAACTAAGCTTTGTGTATCAAGGCTGTGAAATTAGGCATCCTTTATTTTTTCCTAAGAGCAATGTACACTTAATAGATTGAAACTACGTAGGCGTAAAAAAGCTTGAGCTTTTCCGTGTATTTGACGTAGGATTTTTGTTTGTATTCGAGGCGTGGAAACAGGCGCATAGCTCGCTATGTAACTGTTTCCACAACAAAGAATACGGGCAAAAAAGACAAGCCAAATGCACGAGTTATAAAATTCACATTCCATAACAATAGCTAAAGCTATTGCACTTCTGCCAAACTGTAAAATGCTCGATATTATATTGCTATTATTGGCTACCAACTTAAGACGGGACAGTTTCCATAGCTTTTTTACTGAAATAATGCGTAGAAAGCCAGTATAGCGTAGAGTCTCTCCAGAAGCTTATTTTACTGGTGTCCCGTCTTAAGTTGGTAGCCCTATTATTCATGTATTTCTTAAGAATGAGCATGAAATAGAATGAGTAACTTTTAAGACTACGTAGGCAGGTTTGAGCACTACTTAGTGCCTGAACGAAAAGTCCAGAAGCCTTGATATGAAAAGGATACAGAGATTTATTTTATTTGAAGATTTTTAATAAATCACGAATATCAGCATGATTTGAATGAATTTAGGTACTTTAGTTCCTGTTTCGATAAATCTTCAAACCATTATTTCCTCTGAACCCCATAGTTAACAGGCATTTCAAAGTTTCCGTTCAGGCACTACTTATCTTGGGAAGGAATTCGTACCTACAGAGATACGCAGTTTATGTAACGTTTGTTGCTGTCATTAGCATGTTAACTCTAAGGGAGATGGAAACAAATAATCATCCAAGTTTGCTGGTCTTTTTGTCCTTCTTCTACGTTGTAGTAACCGTTACGTATCCTGCTATGCGCCTGTTACTATGCCTTGAATACGAACAAAAATACTGCCTAATATTGGACGTTTATTTATTTCCAGATCCCTTATACTGAAGACTAACCTATGAGTGTTTAGGGTATTAAAGACACATTCCTCAGTAAGGATATTAAATTGAACAAAAAATATATCATTGTACTAAGTTTAAGTATTACTTTTTTACTCGTGATTATTGTTAATACAATTAACTTTAAGTCTAGGCAGAGTGACGAGAAATCAGTGGCAGGAATACCACTGGATAGCCAAAAAGTTGCCGAGAGGTTGGCGTCAGCAATCAAACTGAGGACTATTTCACACCAGCAGGCAGAAAAGTTTAAGACCGAGCCTTTTTTACAGTTACATAAGTTAATGACCGCGACTTTCCCCAGAGTAGAGGAAAATCTGGATAAAAAAGTCATTAATCACTATTCATTACTCTATAAATGGCCCGGAAAAAATGCGGAATTGAAACCGGTGATTTTTCTAGCGCATTTAGATGTCGTTCCACCTGAGCCGGAAACAACTAGCGAATGGTTATATCCACCATTTTCAGGGGCTATTGCTGATGGTTTTATCTGGGGTAGAGGGACGCTGGACGATAAGTCTGCTGTTTTTGGTGTGTTGGAAGCAGTAGAAAACCTTATTAATCAAAATTTTGTGCCGAACAGAACTCTTTATCTTGCTTTTGGGCATGATGAAGAAATAGGGGGTAAACGCGGTGCGGCAAAGATTGCCCAATATCTCAAGCAGCAGGATGTCAATGCAATATTGACACTTGATGAGGGTATGGTGATTCTCAATGAAGATCTGTCTCCAGCACAAAAAATGACCGGAATTATAGGCATTGCAGAAAAAGGTTATGTATCTCTGATACTCATTGCCAAGTCCGAAGGTGGGCATTCGTCTATGCCAGGTAAAGAGAGTGCTGCTGGTATTTTAGCCAAGGCTATTATAGCACTTGAAGAAAACCAGTTACCCTCCTCTTTGGCTGGGGCAAGTGGAAAAATGTTTGATTTTCTTGGGCCTGAAATGGGGTTCGTAAAAAGAGGATTATTTGCAAATCGGTGGCTGTTTGAAGATATTATTGTCTCTATTTTGCAAGGTAAAAAGTCTACCGCTGCAATGATTCGTACGACGACCGCAGTGACAATGATAAGTGGCGGCGTGAAAGAGAATGTTTTACCTTCACAAGCGAGAGCAGTCGTTAATTTTAGAATTCTACCAGGCAATACTGCAAATGAAGTCCTGCAACACGCTAGAGAGGTAGTGGCAAACCCAGCTGTTATGATTGAGTTTTTAAGCAACGGAGTGATAAAAGAACCTTCAGCTATTTCAGCAACAGATACTGCTGAATTTATGCAGATTGGCAAAACCATCAAGCAGATTTTTAAAGGTGCGATTTTTGCCCCTGGTTTAGTTTTGGCAAGCACCGACTCCCGGCAATATCAGGATATTGCTGAAAATAGCTACCGGTTTGCCCCTTATGCTTTTGGAGTTGAAGATTTAGGTAGGATTCATGGTGTGAATGAGCGTATTGGAATAAAGGATTATCAGCTTATGATCAAGTTTTATGCGCAGTTGATTATCAATTTAAATACTTGAGATTCATTTATGTTGACAATTTATTAAGAAAAGCGACAACAGTCGGTCTGAAATACTGAATGTAATAAGAAAATAATCTTTTATAATCAGTTGGTTGTTGTTTTTTCTATATCACAAATTTAAGGGGTGCAGTATTAACTTAAGTCGGTGTGGTTTTTTAGTGTATTTTAAGTAGCGCGCAATAAATAACCTACCCATATTGCACAGGATTTTTGTTCGTCTTCAAGGCATAGGAATAGGCGCATAGCAGGCTACGTAACTATTTCTGCAACGCAGAAGACGAACAAAAAGACAAGCAAGATGGGTGGGTGTTGCGAGTTACCTTATCGCACCGATTTTTAATTAATGTCTTATATAAAATAATTATGCTCAGTTATCGTCATTCATTTCATGCAGGCAATTATGCTGATGTATTAAAACATAGTGTGTTAATACATATTCTGGAACATCTGAAAAAGAAACAGAAAGCATTTTGTTATGTAGATACTCATGCCGGGGCAGGCTTGTATTCTTTATCAAGTGAGCATGCTGAAAAAACTCAAGAATTTAGTCAGGGCATTGGTGCTTTATGGTACGCTAAAAACCTACCTCTGAATATCGATGCCTATATTCAGGTTATAAAAGAATTTAATTCCCAAACAGCTTTAGATTTTTATCCTGGTTCCCCATTGATAGCCAGGCATTTAATGCGCAAACAGGATCGCCTATTTTTATATGAGCTACATAATACTGATATCAAGTTACTTGAGACTGCTATTCAGCACGACAAACGAGTGCAAGTGCATCACGACGATGGGTTTAAATATTGTCTAGGACTTATGCCGCCTGCGCAGCGAAGAGGTCTGGTTTTAATTGATCCATCGTATGAAATTAAAGCGGATTATGAGCAGAGTGTAGCTACCATAATACAACTATATAAACGTTTTGCGACAGGTACCTATGCACTCTGGTACCCCGTTGTGGAGCGTTCACGTATTAATGAAATAGAGAAAACAATTCAGGCCAGTGATTTAAAAAATGTACAGCTTTTTGAATTAGCTCAGCAGCATGATAGTCAGACATACGGCATGACTGCTAGCGGAATGATTGTTATTAACCCTCCCTGGACTCTGCAGTCTGAAATGCAACAGGCTTTGCCCTACCTGGCAGAACATTTAGGTCGGGTTGGTCAAGGCAGTTATCGCATTCTACAATTAAAAGATGAGTAAGCCTATGCAGCCTGCTATAAATCAACGAACTCTTGTTTTTCTACTGGTTTCAATCGGGCTAATAACATTGCCACATGTGTTTCATGTTCCGGCTCCTATTATTAGTTTTTTCTTTTTATTATTATTATGGCGATTTATTTGTATATGGCGACCAGAATATTTACCTAATAAATGGCTAGTGTTTCTACTTTTACTCACGGGGATCGGCCTGCTATTCACACTGCATCAGGGGGTTTTTGGACGCGATGCAGGAACCGCAGTATTTGTAACAGCACTTGGGTTAAAATTACTGGAAATTAAGAGTCAGCGCGATGTGTACTTAATCACTTATTTGGCATTCATCGTTGCCGCATCGCAATTTCTGTATCTACAGAATTTGATGATGGCTGGCTATATCTTAATAGTGTGTATCAGTTTGTTAGGAACACTTCTGTGTATCAATAGCGGTAGTTTGACAAATATTCAATCCTTAAAGGTTGCAAGCAAGATCTTATTTCAGGCGTTACCGCTGATGGTGATTATATTTATCTTTTTTCCTCGAGTCGAAACGCCACGCTGGTCATTTTTACAAGATAAAAACAAAGCCAGGATAGGGCTGAATGATATTTTAGAGCCTGGGTCTATCAGCGAGTTGGGTCTGTCAGACGAGCGGGTCTTTCGTGCTAAATTTAACGGAAAAATCCCTCCCCCTCAACTACGATACTGGCGCGGCCCAGTGCTTTCATTTACCGATGGTAAGCGGTGGCAGAAAACCAATAGTGTTTATTTCCAAAAAAATCTTGATAGAGTAAGTTTTCAGGGAGAAGCGTATCAATACAAAATATTGATGGAACCACAAACAAAGAACTGGGTATTTGGACTTGATTTACCGGCATCATTTGAGCCGCCTTTACATGAGAATGGCTATCACCAGTTATTGTCAGCCATGCCTAGCGATAGACGTGTTGAATATTCGATAACATCGTATGCAAAATATAATACAGGCAACATCACTAAAACAGAGGCGCTTGATAGTTTACAACTGCCAAAGCGGCCAGCAGAAAGAATACTTGATTTGGTTGCTCATCTATCTGGATTTGAGGGTACGCCAGAAATATTCATAAAAAACGTGTTTAATCATTTTCGGCAGCAGGACTTTTATTACACGTTAACACCCCCGCTAATGGAGGAAAGTCCAATTGAGACATTTTTATTTGATGTCCGTGAAGGTTTTTGTGGCCATTATGCCACTGCATTTGTCTATTTAATGCGTGTTGCTGGAATTCCTTCACGTGTTGTCACTGGATATCAAGGCGGGGAGTACAATGAAACAGGTGGCTTTATAGAGGTAAGACAGGCGAATGCTCATGCCTGGGCTGAGGTATGGTTATCTGGGAAAGGCTGGGTTAGGTATGACCCAACGACAGCCGTCGCTCCTGATCGAATAATGCAGGATGTAAATATTGAGCAACAAATAGCGAATAACGCTGTCAGCTTCATATCAGTCCAGTTTGATAGTCAAACACTTTCTTTTCTAAAAATGGCACGTCAATTATGGAGTAGTGCTGATTATCGCTGGCATCGATGGATAATTAATTATGACCGCAAACACCAGCTCAGCTTGCTATCTGGATTTGGAATTAATTCTCTAAAATCAATGTTGTACTGGTTGTTTGGACTGGTTGCCATCATAACAACAGTATTGGCTCTAGCTTTATTTCGAAAACAACGACCAAACTTTGACCAGGCTCAGGTTTATTATGCCAAGGCTTGCAAGAAATTAATAAAGAAGGGCTTGATAAGGCAGGATAATGAAGGTGCAAATGATTTTGCTAAACGGGTGAGTGCTAAATATCCCCAGATGCAAGAAAGTTTTTCACATATTACTCAGTTGTATGTGCAAATTCGTTATGGAAAGGGAACGGGGAAATTGCAGCTGCAGCAACTAAAGGCGAGTGCATCTGCATTTCGGGTTAGCGCGTGAGTGTAATAGCGATAGCGTTTTCCACCATGATTCTGAAATGCCGTAAAACGCTAACGCTATTATAACCTACGAGTTGCCCACCCTTATCTGTCAAGGTAGCTATATTAAGGAGTACTAAAACATGTTTTAGTACTCCTTCAAGGATAAAAAATGAAATTGGTAACGTTCAAACATAAAGATATAATCCGAGTTGGCGCGGTTGTCAATGATGTCGTTGTGGATGGTTTAGCTGAAAATAATATTCCACACACGATGCTGGAATTTTTAGCCGCAGGTCAGAATGCATTAGAGGTATTACAACACTTAATGGATAGTCAGCAAGCACGAATACCTTTAAATGAGGTTAAGTTATTCGCGCCTGTTCCCAGGCCGGGGAAATTGCTAGGGATAGGTCTGAATTATGCTGACCATATTGCTGAAACTGCCTTGGAAAAACCAGAACACCCGACTTTTTTTACCAAACAAAGTAGTTGTGTAATCGCTGATGGAGAGGCAATACACTTACCTAAAGTGTCAGCAAAGCTGGATTATGAAGTTGAGCTCGCGTTTGTGATTGGGAAAAGGTGTCGTCATGTTTCGCAAGATAAAGCGCATGAAGTGATCGCTGGGTATACTCTGATCAATGATGTTACAGTACGTGACTGGCAGTTTCGTACACCCACCTGGATGATTGGAAAATCCTTTGATACCCATGGACCTATGGGGCCATGGATAGTGACAGCTGATGAAATTGCTGATCCGCATAATTTAATATTAAAGGCCTGGGTGGATGATGAATTACGGCAGTCCTCTAATACTGGTCAAATGATTTTCAATATTTATCAAATGGTCGCCTATTTAAGCGAAGCGATGACTCTTGAACCTGGTGATGTGATTTCTACTGGCACTCCGAGTGGGGTGGGGGTGAAAATGAACCCACGAGGTTATTTAAAGGCAGGCCAGGTCGTCACCCTTGAAATTGAGAAAATTGGACGATTGGTGAACCCCGTGATAGAAGAGCCAGATGGCTTTATGGTTTCTGGTTAAGGGGATCTAGTGCTAAGTACTCAGGCATTATTATTTTAACTAAAATTACAAGGGTAGAAGTTTATCATTTTCAATAAAAATTCCTATTTTTTTGTAAAAATATATTCAAATTCTCAAAAATCATACTAAAAACTGGAGATTTTATCTTTTTTCAAAAAAGTTAAATCAATTTTGCATGAGTACTTACCCTTTTATCCATAAGTCTAAAATCAAAAAAGACTTTCATTTAAGTGATTGTTTTTATTGTGCGGTATGCCTGGATAAAACGACCCTCGTAAATTGTAACTTATTGATCTGTAAGTGTGTGAATACTGATGGGTAAAGGGCAGGGCTAGCGAGGCAAGGGCAATGGAGAATATAATCATCCAGAACCAGGCTCCCTTCATTGTCCTGTTTACACGTTATCGCAAATCCGCCTAGAATTAAAGGCAAGATAATACATACTTGTGGGGCATAGCGCTAGCGTGTCCATCAGGATTAACTTTTTCGCATCCAGAACATGTCTAAATTGTTTCGAACAAGTTAGTCGATTGCTAAAGGCGTGAGATACGTCAATGTAAACTTAGGTAACTCTTCTCTGGAATCATTTTCACCCGGAATAATAAACGTTGTTAGCTCCAGCCATACCGGTGTTTCATGATATAAATAGCGGGTAGTGGGTCAAACCTGTGGTTTTAATATTCTTCCTATTACGTTAACCCCTTATATCTCGGACTATTGCATAACTTGTCACTAAACAATAATCACAGGTTTGACCCACTACCGATTATTTGTTTCCATCGCCCTTATTCGACTCCTTTCATTTTTACCCGAAAGTAGTTGACACTTTTCGGTTTTAAAGCCAAGCAGGCGTTAAAAGGCTAAAGCTATTGTACTCCTGTGCCAAGTATAAAACCGAAAAGAGTCACCGTGCTTTAGGTTTGAAAATGGCCAATATTTATAAAAATTAACGCACTGATACTTGTCATTTATTATTAAATGGCTTATATAGTCCAATCCCTTCGCCAAAAATAGAATACACCCTGAAGAGCATGAAGAAACTGAAGAAAAACAAATGGCTATCAATCTCTAAGCGACGGATTAAGGCGGCATCATAACATGCTGATTAATAAAGGCTTCATGGTCTTCCTATCCTTCATGGACCCTCATTTTTTAAATTTAGCGAAGGTGCTGACAATGATCTGGTTTATTGCGTGCATGTTCAAAGGGTGGCGTGCTGATGTCTAACAAATTTGTTTGCCTTGGCATCAATAAAAAAAAGAGCTGTAATACAGCAACAATAAATTGCGCGATACTCATCAAAGATAAGGATAATATATGAATGATATAACCTCTACTGTACAACAACCACATCAATATAAGCGGCGAATCATGTTAGCTGTGAGTGGTATGTCACCACAAGTGATTACAGAAACGCTTTACAGCTTAGCGACAGATAAAGAGCAAGCCTTTATCCCCACAGAAATTCATTTACTCACCACACTGGCAGGCGCAAAAGAAGCAAAATTACTCCTATTACATGCGAAAACGGGAAAATTTCATGCGCTTTGTCAGGACTATCAAATTGAAAACATTGAATTTCCAGAAGACAATATTCATGTGATCGCAGATACTGACGGGAAACTGTTAGAAGACATCAAAACACCGGCACAAAATGAAGCTGCCGCAGACTTTATTAGTCAAAAAGTCAATGAATTTACGCAGGATGATACCGCCGCATTGCATGTTTCGATAGCGGGTGGCCGAAAGACGATGGGGTACTATCTAGGTTATGCACTCAGTATATTTGGCAGAAAACAGGATCGACTCTCACATGTCTTAGTGACCGATAAATATGAAAGCTTAAGAGCCTTCTTTTACCCTACACCCTATAGCCAAGTGATACAGGATCATGATGGGCGATCACTGGATAGCCAGGATGCTAAGGTGATGATGGCAGAAATTCCCTTTGTGCGTTTAAGAATGGGGCTACCCAAAGAACTACTCAAGGGAAATATTAGCTTTAGTGAAAGTGTTAAAATTGCTCAACGTGATAAGCAAAAACCTTTTCTGGAAATACCAAAAAATCAACTGATTTTAGCAAATGGCATAGAAATTAAGCTAAAGCATGTTGACTATGTCGCTTATCGCTGGTTCTTAGAATGCTCCCTGGAAGGAAATCCAATTAGCCGGAATGATAGAAACTCAAGCAATGTTGCAGAATTTAAGGACTTTTATAGAAGCTTATATAATATCAGTCATGAGCAGATGATGCTGGATGGAAAGATAATTCGTACCCTAAATACCTTAGAAGAACAGCATGGTATGACCACAGGGTGGCTTTCTGATCGCACCGGAAATATCAAAAAAGCGTTTGAAAATGCGCTGGGCGAATCTGTTGCAAAAGACTATTTAGTACAGTCTACTGGTAGAAATGGACATTTATTTCATCATATTTTCTTAACTGACGAACAAATTAAGTTTGATTAAGGGCAGGACGCGGAAGTGAATAAAGGGATTTCATTATGGGTTGCGGAGAGAGCAGGCGTTCATATCATCGTCATCTCAGAAAAAATAAAGTCCATAGGCATGAGGGATGGTATCTGGGAAATTATTTTTCTCAAAATCTATCGGTTTATGATGGACACGAAAAAGACCTTTGCCTAACCTACGTTACCATGCTATTTTGTGTTCGTTCCTACGCGTGACTCAAAACAGCTGATAAATATTCACTATCACACGCCTGTCAAGCGTCATCTGTAAAACAAGCAAAGCCAAAATACCTATGAATTCACTTGCTATACAGCGTTATCAATTCAACTGTCAGACACGCGCAGAATTAAAACTGAATAACTATTCTGGCTCCCTGTTACGCGGAGCCTTGGGTCATGCTCTGCGCGAATTGGCTTGTGTCACAAAAATGCAACATTGTCCCCCGTGTTTGCTTTATCGACAATGTAGTTATCCTACCATTTTTGAACCTCCGCCACCGACTAAAGCCGTGTTCCATAAATTAAATCATATGCCTGCCCCTTATGTTATAGAACCCCCAGCAATGGGGCAGGTTAAACTGACGAAGGGAGCGTCTTTTAGTTTTAATATGGTGTTAATGGGTGCCGCGATTAAGCAGTTGCCACTAGTGATTGTTGCCTGGGAAAAAGCACTCGCGAAAGGACTGGGGAAAGACTATTGTAAAGTGCAATTACAGCAAATTATTTATGAGCCTCAGCAGTCGGTAGAGCAACTTATATATCAAAGGGGAAAAAGTGATATAGCTATACAAGAAAGCTTTCAGCCATTGCCAATAGAGCCTGCTGAGCAAATGTATATTCAATTCGTGACACCCTTAAGAATCCTGCAAAATAAACAGCTACTCAATAATGGGATGCTCGCTAAAGATTTTTTGATGGCCCTAGCCAGGCGTTATTATTTACTCCAGGAATTTTATGCAGAGGACTATCAGGCTCCTGACTTTAGGACGCTAGCCAGATTGGCAGCACAAATACAAGCCCAACCCGAATTTAAACGCTATTCCTGGAGCCGGTATTCCACGCGGCAACAACAGAAAATTGAAATAAGAGGTGTCATTGGGCTTATCACCCTGAAGGGTGATTTAACCCCTTTTTTAAATATGTTGAATATAGGGCAATGGCTACATATAGGCAAAAATACGACATTTGGAATGGGGCAATATGTCATTCTGCCGAACACTCAATAAACGGGACTCTTCTGCCGTATATAGCACCTAAGCGGGGGGTATTGCATATAACCCCCTAAGCCTTGCCTTCGACAAACAAATGATCAATTGACTCAGCTGTTAATATGCGCTCAATCCATCGCTCTAAATGTGTTTTATCTGCCTGATATATTTTATGTTCAACCCATTCTGGTACATCAGAAAATTTTAACCGAACCAGCGTATGCAAGGCTTTTGCGGCTACCAACTTAAGACGGGACACCAGTAAAATAAGCTTCTGGAGAGACTCTACGCTATACTGGCTTTCTACGCATTATTTCAGTAAAAAAGCTATGGAAACTGTCCCGTCTTAAGTTGGTAGCCGCTTTTGCTTCACCTAATTGAACGCCTTGTTTAATGCCTTGCCCTATTCCTTGCTCAATTCCTTGTTCGATTCCCTGCTCTATGCCTTGAGCTTTCCATGTTTGTGTCCATTCTTTTACCCGTTCTTCTAACATTGCTTGTACCTCTCGCAGGTCATTAAAATCGGAAAATTCTGTGTTGCCAGGTGCTTTTTCTGGCAGTATTACGCGGTTAATTCAAACGGTGAAAGCACGTCTTAAGCTACTTTGTTCAGGTGCTTTTAACCAATCAATCAAGTGTACCAATACGCCTCTTATATCCTCATCTGTACGGCTGTTTTCCAGCTGGAACAGTGATGCAACCAGATTATTCAGGTTGCTTAAGGTTTCATGATCAAAGCTGCCTTTATCTAATAATAAATAGCGCACCGCTGGGCGGTACTGCTCAAGCCCTTTGGGGGGTGGATGAATTAAGCTATCAAGGCTAACAGGAGCGCGCCAGCGAAATTGACCATTATAAAGTACGATGGGTAAAACAGGCGGTAATTTATCGCCACTATTAAGTTTTTCAGAACGGATCAAATCCTGATACAACAAAGCGAGATAACTTAAAATGCGCACAGCCATAAAAGGATCGGTCGTTGACTGAAATTTCAGTAACAAATAGACATAGATCCAGTCTTCCCCCCAGCGAATGCGCCAGATTAAATCATCTTCCCTGCCTCTTAGGTCATCACTTATATAACTTCCACTCACCTTTTCCAGTGAACTAAAATCACACTGCTTAACCCACTCCTCCTTCACGAAGCCAGTGAGCAGGTCTTTAATCATTTCTGGATGTGAAAATAACAGTTTATAGCTATGATCGTGTGACATATTTTGTGGGTTTAATCAATAATTCAATATCATCATGTAAGCTAAGGCATATGTCAAGGAATGCACAAGTTATAAAATTCACATGCCCAAGTAGATGACATAACTTAGTTGCAGTCATTCTAAACGAGCGAATGAATTCGCACCTACAATTGCTCAGCCCATATAGCTTCCCTGATAAATAATTCCCATGAGTATTACGGATAACACTCCTTTGAGGGATGGCATCCGGGAAATTATTTTTCAGAAATCCCATAGTAAATGAAAAAATATGATTTTACTCCTCATAAACGCATTGCTGATTGATAAGGTCTATCGCACAGCCGTTTAAATAGGCGGACTGAAGCCCGTTCTACATTATCTAGCAAACAAATATGTTAAGGCAGTTTTATTGTCCACCTTGGTTTAAGATAAATTCCAGTGAACGACACACGAATTTATCCAGCCGCTAAAGGAGCCTTATGAAACAATCCGCCATCATTGCCTACGATATAGTCGACAATAAAAAACGCCGTAAAGTATTCCGCTGCCTGCAAAGCTGGAAATTAAGCAGTCAATACTCCGTCTTTGAATGTCAACTGAATAAAAAACAAGCAGAAGAACTCTTGCTACAACTCTGCGACATGATAGATGAGAAAAAAGATAAATTGCTGTTTATCTGGCTGGATACCCACCAAGACCCGCAAGCACTCACCCAGCGCGCGGCGATTAATTTTAAAAAACCTGCACACTACCTAGGCTAATGAAGAAACACTGGTATTTACTCAGCTATGACATCAGCCATGAAAAGCGGCTGAAAAAATTTCACTACCGACTGAAAAAACAGGCACTAGCCTTACAGAAGTCGGTCTTTCTTGTCGAAGCAAATCGCGATGAATTGCAACAAATCATTAAACTGGTAGAGCAATATACACACACACTGGAAGATGATGTACGGCTGTATCCGATTAGCCACCCCAAAGCGATATGGAGTGCCGGCATTCAACAGCAAGTCTTTGTCAATAAAGGACTTGCACAGGAGACAGGCAAACAAACGAGCCTGATAGGTATTTTAAAATCAATTCTGCTGAGAGCGACATGATATTAATCATTGATCATAAAGAGATGCGTGTAAATTATGCAAGCAATACGTTATGTATACGAAGGCCAGATCACGCATTACAACGCATACCGTTAAATTTATTAGAGCAGGTCATTGTTTACGGCAACCCGGAGATAGAAATACCGGTATGGCGGGCCTTAGCCAAAGCCGCGATCCCGACCACTTTATTAACCCGGCGAGGAGGGCAAGAACCAGCCGTAATCGCGCCGGGGTTAGCCGTTCGCCTGCCCTTACGCAGATTGCAATATCGTTGTGCGGAGCATCCAGAGCATGCATTAGCGATAGCTCGCTGGATTATTCAGCAAAAATTTACCGGATACCCACTGTTGCTGAGTTTATGGCCTGATGAACAGCAGCAGAAATTTGACACGCAGCGCAGCAAACTGAATAAAAAAAGCACGCAAGCAGACAGTATTGACAGCTTAATGGGCATAGAAGGTGCTTTAGCACGTAGCTGGTTTGCAATGCTCGCAGAGAATGTCGATAAAAAATGGCGCTTTAACGGGCGCAATCGCCAGCCACCGCGCGATCCCTACAATAGTTTATTATCCTTGAGTTATACCCTGTTAATGAGTGACATCAGGCAAGTGCTGATCAGCGAAGGCTTAGATCCTGCTTTCGGCTTTTTACACCAGCCCGTAGCAGGGCGCGAAGCGCTAGTCTTAGATTTTACCGAGCTGTTTCGCGGCGCGGTAGACTTTGCCATGTATTTATTAATACAGCAACTAGAGCCAGATGATTTTAACTATACCAAAGCCTATGGCTGTCGCTTAACAAAAGCAGCACGGCCTGTCTATTTTAAAGCCTGGTCAGAATTTCGCGAACAATGTCCACGTTATTCTGCAATGGATAAAGAAATTGTATGGCAACCCTTAACAGAGCAAATACGCAGCAAAATCATGCAATTCAGAGAACTGATGAAAACCTATAATAAGGAGCCGGAATGAGTGCAAGCCTATTAGAACAAGCCATGTCTGCCGATATTTTAGACCAAAGCTGGCGGCGTTTAAAATCAGAACATACACCTTGGTCAGCAACGGTAACGAGAGAAGAGCTGGAACGCCATTTAGTACAGCATTTAGTGATATTACGTGATGCCGTACTGAACGAGACATATCGACCCCAGCCCTTACGCCAGTTCCCCATGAAAAAACCAGACGGATCAAAACGTATTATTACCGCCCAATATTTATCGGATAAAATGATTCAACGTGCCTTATTAATCGTGTTAGAATCCAGAGCCGAAGCGCTGTTTGATGATAATAGCTATGCGTATCGGCCCAAACGCGGGGTTGCTCAGGCACTGAATAAAGTGGCGGAACATAGTCGTTGTGGTCGTGGCTGGCTAGTCGATGCGGATATAGAAAAATTTTTTGATAATATTGCCCATCGCTTGCTCATCAAAAAACTCACCCCCTTTATTAACGATACCAAAGCGATGAAACTTATCAGCGAATGGTTAAAGCAAGGCGCACACCAAAAAAGTCTACTCGGCAGGCGGTTAGGAATCGCACAAGGCGCTATTCTATCACCCCTAATGTGCAATCTATTTTTAGATAGCTTTGACAAGTCCTTAAATCGTGCTAATATCCCCTTTGTGCGTTTTGCGGATGATTTTCTTTTATTTACCGACAGTGAAAAAAATGCACATGCTGCACAGGAATACGCCAGAAAACAACTGGATAAACTCGCATTAACCTTGCATCCTAAAAAGACGCAAGTGGTGAAAAGTAGTCCAAAAGTTATTTTTTTAGGGCAAAAATTAAACTGGGCAGCGCGGTGAATAATAACGGTCAGACTAGGTGTATTGAGATGTTTTTTTCGCTAAATGAAAAGTCCAAAATCGGTCTCCTGAAACCCTTATGTATCTTTTTGATAATAAAAGATATTTTGAGAGGCTAAGGGTTTGACCGGTGCCCCGCTTTATAGGGGATTAAGACGCCATTAATAAAGACACTAGGCCCCGCTCTTACAATATTAGAACGGGAGCCCCTCTTTAAAGGATATAAAGAAGATCACGGTAGT
>CAYZUM010000037.1:0-16068 GCA_964481455.1 uncultured Methylomonas sp.
TCCTAGGCAACTCGCAACACACCCATCCGTCTTCTTTGTTGCATAAACAGTTACGTAGCCTTCTACGCACCTCGAAGACGAACAAAAATCCTGTGCAATATGGGCAGTTTATTTATGGCGCGTTACCTTACGTAAAATAATCCCCGTTACTTTAATCACGACCTCAATCAGACTGGCATAGCGTTTAGCATCAAAAACGGCAACTCCCGAGTTTATTGAGAGATGATGCAAACCATAAGGGTAACTTTTAAAAGGCAGTAAGTCCAGCACTTGGCTTTCTTTAAACGATGATGTGCTCAGCTCTTCAATTTTATAGATCAATAAACCATCACCATAACGCCTCTTAAATCCTTGTACCGGACGATAAAGCCCAGATTCCAGCTTAAAAGGTGCCCCAGCAGGTCGTGTCTGACCAAATCCTGTTTTAACAGGATTGTGCTGATGGGCGCTCCACGGCCCTGTTATTGAATCTGCATACCAGGCGTATAAATGGCTATCCTGCTCTCCTCCTCCTTTAGTTGCCAATAACCACCATACACCTTGATGTTGAAACAATGTTGGATCAACAACTGGAAAATTATCAATCAAAATAGATTTCAATTCCCATTTCAGTGGAAAATCTACTGCTTGATATAGTTTGACGCAATTTGCCTCAGATTGTTCGGGTAAACAATAAATTTGATTGTTATCTTCAAAAATATAGGGATATGACTGATGAAACGGCTCATCAAGAATTAATCGACCTTCGGTCATGACCCATTGATTATTTTCTTTCGTTAAACGGGAAACAACGATTTGTGCATCACCCGCAATGTAGCGAAATAGCTCATAAAACAGATAATACTCATCCTGATATTTCAAAATAAACGGATCGGCAATGTATTGACCAAATTTCCCTTCTAGCCAAGATGTGGGAGCCGTTATTTCGCCTTTCTCAATTAAGTCGGAATACTCCATTGAACTGACACCAACAACCCATTTATCATGATGAAATAAACGCTGGTAGATTGCTTTAATTTTTTCCATTCATTATGCCTTTTTTTTGTGTGGAAAAATAAAAGCTTTCCATTTTCTTAACAATAGTCTCCCAGTCAAAATACTGTTTAATCCTCTTTTGCCCATAAATTCCATTTTCTCGAACAACATCTTCATTTAGTAAAAGATAGTTTAGCTGACTTTCCAAATCTTGACAATCACCTTGAATAAAGGTTAAACCCTGTTCTCCAACTGCTTCAATATTCGCTGATATATCACTGACCAATGTTGCGCATCGAAATGACATGGCTTCTAATAATGCAATGGATAGACCTTCAATTGAAGAGGCTAAAATAAAAAGATAAGCATTGGAATATAAGCGAGAAATAACATCTGGTGGCTGGTAGCCAATAAAGCGAATATTACTTTCACTTTGGCTCATAGCACGAATCTGTTGGGCATAATCATCTGTAAAACTTGAGTCACCAGCAATCACTAATAATTTATCTGTTTTTAAATTTTTATAGGCGCGTATAACATCCGGGATACACTTAACGGGTATTAGTCTTGCGACCATTAAAAAATAATTATTTGCTTCAAGGTTCAAGTCTTCAGGAATTGATTTAACGATATCATTCACGACTTCTACTCCATTAGGCAAGTAGTCAATATGACGTTTATATTTCTGCTCCAGAAATTGTTGATTACCTTTCGACACCGCTAAAACTGTATGCGCAAACCGAGCCTGACACCACTCCCCAAAAAGTAACATAGCACGAGCTGCTTTCCCCCACTTACCATGTAAATAATCTCTACTATGATGGGTTGCGATAACGGGTAGCCCAGGTCTGAATAACCTTAATAAGGGCAACATTAAAGAGGGCCCTATGGCATGATAATGAACAAGACTCACATTGCGATCAAAGATCACATGAATGGTTGCTAAAAAAGCATAAGAAATAGTATCCAGATGTTTGGAAAATATACCGGGAAGACTAACCAAAGTGACTCCCCTATATGCTTTTGAGCTATCTTTAGTATAACTTTTACGGGTATAAACCACGACTTCATGACCTAATTCCACTAGCCGGATAGCAGCTTCTTCAACGTGCTTTTCGACACCGCCACAAACCGCAGGAATACCTTTTTGACCAATCATGGCTATTTTCATATAGAATATTTCTCATTTACTATTATTGTGATAATGGTTTATCATACGTTGGTATAAGGATGTTATCACCCCCCACCTAAACATATCAGGGAGATATTAGCATTATTAGTTTTCACCTAAGGATGTATATAAACGCAGTAAATTTTCCCGATAACGTTCAGCAGTAAAATTCTGTTCAACCCATTTACGCCCTTCTCTTCCCATTGTTTCTATTTCATTATCTGCAAGTTTTGCATAACGTAACATGATTTTTGACAAAGATTCAACGTCAGCACTCTTAAAAATATCCCCTGTTTCGCCTTGGCGGATTAATTCTGGAATCCCGCCAATATTTGCACCTAAAACAGGCCTCCCTAATGCATACGTTTCCAACACACTCATAGGCGCATTTTCATACCATTCCGAAGGTAGTACCAATGCCCTGGATCGACGCACAAGTTCATGCAATTCATCGCCGGTTTTGAACCCAAAAAATGTTACATCTGCCCCTGATTCTGTGACAAGTTTACGCAATGATGCCTCATCCGGCCCCGTCCCAACAAACCAGACAGGTACTTGAGCTTTGGCGGCTGCCTTAACTAAAGTATGCAAACCCTTTCCTTCTCCTAACCTCCCAAAAAAAATAAAGGCTTTCCCAATATCATAATCTGGCTGATGCATAGACACATCAACAAAATTGGGGATATAAATAAACTTTTCAGCGGGCCAGCCCCATTCAATGAATTTATCTCTATAAAATCGACTCGGTACAACAAAACGATCAACATATTTTGAATAACTTCCTAATAAACGCTGTATAGTTGACTCAAGGAATATAACGCTACTTAATACAAGCGAGCCTTTAGTACAGCGGTGGATAACTGAGTTCCAGATTGCCCCGCCCTTGCACCGTTCGCATATTCCATCATGCGCCAGCATTTGATAGGCTGGGCAAGCGATTTTAAGGTCATGTAATGTTAATACTGTCGGTATATTTCTTTCTTTAAGCAAGCTAAAAAAAGAGGGTGAAATATGATGATAAACATTATGAGCATGTGCAATATTAGGTTTCAATTTCTCAATCAATATTGATATTTTAGTCCGTGCTTCAAATGAATAGATAATTTTGGCTGCATTTTTTGCTTTTTGAACGATGCTATAATTTTGGCCAAATTCTATTTCATCAACAAAAAAATGATCCCACTCACTCGGCAAGTTTTTTTCATGTTGCATACAAAATGGCGCGACTTGCCAGCCAATATCTTCAAAGAGGCGGTTCTGCTCAAGAAAAACCACTTCTGCACCACCGCGACGGTAATAATAATTATTTATAGAAAGTAATGTAGACATTAAATCAACTCTGTAAAAGGTTTTAGATTTCTATCAATTGGTACTCATTGAATATTTAATTTTCTACCAATTCAAAAAAAGTTGTGATACCGCCAGTAAGTTTAGCAAGGTCTATATCTACCTTTACGCTATTATCTCCCTTGACCAGTTTCATTTCCGCTTTTCTCGCACCATTCAATCCCAGTGCATAAAGTTTCAGTTTATCGAAATTTGTGTTATTGATCTGTAGCGAATAACGGCCTGCTTTAATGACGACGGGTAAGTGGCCTAATTGCTGTAACACTTTGCCACTCTCATCCTGAAATGTCATGGCGGTATTACGTGCATCAGTTGCTAAAATCAATAATAAGCGCCCGCTGTCATTGATAGGCTTATCATCCAGAGATGATAAAGAGATGAGCGCAGGCTCTGAAGCAGAAATCACCTTAAGATTGGGTAAATCAGGTGGCAATAATTCTGCAAATGCGACAGCTTGCGTTTTCTCTGTATTTACCTGAAGATAAGGCTGATTAATATCCAGTACTATTTCTTTGGTATCACTTTCAAAGCGATCCCTACC
Source organism: uncultured Methylomonas sp. (assembly GCA_964481455.1). GTDB lineage: Bacteria > Pseudomonadota > Gammaproteobacteria > Methylococcales > Methylomonadaceae > Methyloprofundus. Next base: position 4,035 of record CAYZUM010000037.1, read on the forward strand.
AGATGTATTGTCTTGAGATAAAATACCTTGCTGTTGCAATATTTGTAGTTTTTTTCCCCATGCCTTTTCCGGCGCGCCTGCCCACTGCTTAAGTTTATCTACAATTTTGTTTGTTAGTGTAGGCTCCGGATTCTCAGGATTGAGTACCCAGTTAAATCGTAAATCAGTTTTTGTATTTTCCGTTTCATTCCATATCACCCCTAAGCCTGTGACTAGACCTATTTTACTAATATCATCAGTCAGCTTGCCTATTCCTCCCTGTTTTTCCAGCGCATAATCCGTGTTTAACCGTATGGCTACACGATGCTTTGCTGATTGAACATCTTTACGTAAAAAAAGCAATGTTGCCAATGCGTCACTCGCCCGTGCGATGGGATCTAGTCCCATACCAAAAGGGTAAATCGCTTTCGCTCTGTTACCTTTTTTTGCGCCATATGCCAATTCGATAGGCCCGCTACCATGACGGCAGATTAAATCCCAGTCTTGAAAACTCGCATAAGCCCCCATCGCTAGTCCTGATTCAGCTCGCCATTGATTCCAGAATGGCTGGTCATATTCGCTAACAGTCAATGGCTTTCCCCAGTAACGCGATATCATTATCTCTCGAATGTATTTTACTTTATCAGGCAGCGAACTCGTTTGCTTGATATTTGCACCTTTTTCAGCGAAGCCATCAGGGTGATCATGATAAGTATGTAAATCAATCCATTCCAGATTTGAGCGAGTCGCAATATCTTGTAAATGAAACCAGTCATTGTAAGCAGTCACCAATCCCTGATATCCTAAATTTCGCAAATATTGCGTCATCCACTGCAATGTACTCTTTTGTAATTCAAAGTAAAAAATCTGAGCATCTTTCATGCGAGCATTACTGACCCATTCTTCACGAGGTAACACTGGTTCAGCTCCTCCCCAATGCTGAACTGCCGCGTCAACAGATCCATAACGCTGCGTCAACCAGCCTTGAAACACCTTGTTCATTGCTTCACTCGTCTTTTTGTTTATCAGTGAGTTCAGCCCACCTTCATTGACAAGTATTATGCCCATTAATGCAGGGTCATTAAGTAGCACCAGCTTTGTATAAGGATTTTTCTTTGTCAATATGTTGTTAACCAGTGTCTTCCAATGCTCCTTATCATTGCTATCGTGGTACACACCTAGTTTTACATTCCTGCTTTCTTGCCAGCGGTCTGGCCCTATATCTCCATATGCACCATTCCATGACGTCAATGCATCCATCATCCAGTAAATACCTTCTCGCTTTAACGCTGCCATAAAATAATAAAGTCGATCTAATTGCTCAGGATCAAAATCAAAATCTTTATTTTTGCCATCCATCAACACATTTTCTATAAAGTGAAAACGCGCAAGATTATAACCATGCATTCTTAACTGCCTAGCATACTTATCCGCTGTTTCATGGTCAGGAAAGCCTTCTTCAACACCATAGGGCGTTGAAGCACACATAAATCGCTGAGGCTTATCTAGTAAAGCTGAAAAGACTAAATGTCCCCCTATACCAGAGACAACGGAACCGTGCTTTCCTGCAGGACCCGATTCAACTAAACCCGAAAAATCTAAAGCAGACTTTTGCTGTATTTCCAGTTGTGTTTCAGTAACGGGTATCCAGCTTTGCTGATATTCTGCCGCTGAAAACGTTGTATAAAAAAAAGCCAATATCAATATTTTTTTCATAGTCTTTGCTCTAATCAAGGTATTAACAGGCTGAAAATGACTCCCTTACTATTTTGTTAATAATGACCGGTACTGTTCAGCCAATTCAAGTGCAATTTTTTCATAAGAGCGATGAGCTTTAATATAAGCTAAGCCATTTTCGCTCATCTGTTGATTTGAATTAACATCCTCAAAAAGTTGTAGTAACGCACTTGTAAAGGATTCGGGGGTAAAGGGCAAACACATCCCACTGTTACTTTCATTAACTATCTTCTCCTGATCCGGGTTATCATTGGCCAGAACGGTGACACCGAGTGCAAAATATTCAATCACTTTTGTCGGTGTTGCACTATCTAATAAAAAACTTCGCGGAAAAATGGACACCCCTACTTCAGCTGCCCGAACATAACGCCATGCTGTTTCGGTAGCAACCCAACCTGTCCAAAGGGTAGAATCCATGACACCTAATTGCCTAGCTCTTTCTTCCAGCCAAGCCTGATGTTCACTATCTTCGGTATCGCCTACCAAAACCAGCAAAACATCTGGATTCTCTATCAATGCTAGCTTCAACATCTCAAATAATTTATCAATGTGTCTGGCTCTATCTAAGGTTCCCAGATAAACAACAATGCGCTTATTTTGTAGTCGTGGATCATCACTTGGTTCAATCTCGTCCCTTCGAGCCACCTCAAGGTCCACACCCATTGGTACAGGCGTCATTTTTTCAAAAGCAATACCATTAGCCGCAACATCTTCACGCATTTTATCGCTTTGTACAAAAACATGATCCGCATAGGGTAAAACCCAGTGATACAGCAAATATTTACCTAGCAGTCCTTGCATTAAAGGCAAAAAATAGCGCAAACCAGCACGGATACCTCGTGCCTTTGCCCGATAAATTTGTGCTTCTGACTGTGGAAATGATAACCAATAATAAAAAGGAAGCCCCTTAATTTTAGCCATCAACAACCCAATTAATCCTAGCACAGCCATATCTCGTACCTGAATGGCATCATAATCAGACGGCTTACAGGTCAACAAGGCATGGAATAATTTCCAGGATTTAAAAAAATGCCTTGCAATGAAGCCTGTTGGTACTTCAAACAATAATGACTCTCCCCCAGCCCATTTTTTCTCAGAATCACCAACCTCTCGCTCAGTCACTAAGTCAGTTGTGATGCTATGTCGCGGTAAATACTTTCCGAAAAGTACAGCGACATCCGCTCGGAAGGTAGGCCATGGCTCTGCCGTTAGATAGAGTAAACGCAATTTTTGATCAGGCATAGATAATGGCACTCTATTTTGTTTTAGTGTTAAAAAAGCTCAGCATACTTTTACGTTCTTCTCGTGAGAAAAAGCCAACATCCCAGCCTAGTAAGCCAGTCGCGACGATCGCAAGGAAAATCGCTGATGCTTGAGGAATCCAGACATGACTCATCAAGCTCAAAATATATTGCAGCTGCTCTTGATTTGTCATCAAACTTTGCATCCAGACTTGTAACGGCAAATTCATAGCCCATCCCACAATCAAGGTCACTGCACTTATCAATATTCCTAATCTGGATAGCATAGCTAAATTCAACCCATATGGGCAACCTCTGCGTTTCAATCTTAGCACCAAGGATAAATTAAAAACAACTTCAGTAAGCGTTAACGAAACCACAACGGCCCATAGCCCAAACCCGTAATAAATCAGTATTAAAGTGAGTGGCAATGAGACTGTCGACATAAAAGAAGCGACCACACATGCTTTTGGGTGACCAACAATATTTGCGATGGTTTCAAGAATACGGTGCTGACTAAAGGGAATCAATGAAATAGCTAAACCTGCCAAAATAGGGCCTGCACCTACAAACTTTCCGTCACTAATCAAGGCAGTAAAGGATTCACCACAGACAATAAAATAACTCAGTGCGGGAATGAGCACCACCAGGCTCAATTTCCATGCAAATCGTGCGTTATTGCTCAGCCGCTGTATATCCTGATGTACAACATAATCAGCGACGAGTTTAGGCTGAATAAGACCCATTAATAATTCAGCAGGAAGATAACGTCTTAGCATATTATTCAAATTACTTGAAAACCCGAAAATTGCCGCAGCTTCTAAACCCAATAATGCATTCACAATAAACATAAAGACTTGCTGCCCTGAAGCCATCGTCAATAAAAAACTGGCATACATCGCTTGAGCGGTGTGAAAAAATTGTTTAAATTGTGGGGCTTGCCAATCAGCTTGGCGAGTTTGTTTTAAGGTAACAAGATAAAAAATGACACCCACCAATGACAAAAAAGTGGCCAACAGCGATGCATATAAGTCCATCCATGCGAAACTCAGCAAATCCAGCTCCCCATCCGTTTCATTCAGTATCAGTAACAGCAACGATACATTTCTAAGTATCAATATAAATTGTGCTGTCTTTTGTTGTAATAACGAAGCTAAGACTTCATCACGAATGACTCGCCCTACTCCCTCTACAACGAGAATAAAGCTGTAAAGATGAATGACTGAAGGAAACCCCCCTAAGTGCAAATAGTGTTCTAAATAGCCCTCACAAACCAGAACAATCCCTGCAACGACCATTAATGCAAGCATACGCACAATGATAATACCCATGGTGAACAGACTTAGCTCTTTGGACGAAGCGTGCAAACGATATTCTGGAATATAGCGATTGCCTACCCACCCTATGCCTAAATTACCCAAAGCATACCCTAATTCAAGCAAGGCGACTAATGTTACATATGCGCCATAAGCAGTATTCTCTAGTAAACGAGCCAATAATATCAATATTACAAATGTAAGTGCACCAGAGCCTACTTTTCCCACTAAAAAATACAAGGAACTCTTTTTTAAATTCTGTGTTGAATATGCGCCGCTCATTATGTTCTAACCATTTTGTTATGCACTGAGCGAGTTGAAATGACCGACTGAGAAATAACCGCTAAATACCCTAGCAACATAGAAAATATAATTTGAAAACTCATTATTTCTACTGATGCATTCCGGTAAAATAAATAAACAATAAACATAGGTAATACGGCACGAATGGCCGCTAAATCTGCCCGATAGATTGGCTCATTTATTTGCTTTATCAACGTATTCGCTGTGAGCCATGCAAAAACAATGATCAACAGAAATAAAACCAGGCCAATCAAGCCGAGCTCCCATAACATAAGAGACGCCGATGTCAAGCCAATACCATAACCGCCATAATGTTTTGCAACATGACCCGCAGAAGTGCTACCATTTGAGTGGGAGCTCCCCAAACCATGCCCCGTCAAGAAGTGAACAATGTCTGTAGCATTATGTTCCCACCAGAAGGAGAGAACAGTCGTTCGGTTAAGTAAATTTGTACCGTAACCCACATTTTGCACATTGTAACGAACAGTATCCTCTATAATATAGGATAAAGGCTGACCAATCACCAGTTCAACATATACATAGCCTGCTAAAATTGTTACTAACAAACCAGCTACAATAGCCATTACACTTTTAACCAGATTTTTTCTGAGTTCTGCGCCATAAAGACTAAAAAACATCATCGGTAATAAAATCACGACTATTTTTGTTTCTCCTAAAAATAGGGGAGCTAGGACAATGCTGGAAATCAAAGCTGTCATCCGAGTTGATAACAGATTCTCTCGCCATCTAGAAAGCAAAAAAGCTAAGATAATAATCTGAAATGTCGCCATTTCAGCATTGGACCCACCACCATATAAATTTCCTTCAAAGGTTCCAACCACCACATCAATTGGCTCTAGGCCCGGTATTGAAGAAACAAGATTTTCACGAAAAGGGACAAACTTTATCAACTCATACAACGCAAAGGGAAATTGTACCAGCGAGACAAAGATTACAAAATTTTGCAAACGTTTTATATCTGCAGGTTGAATGGATAACCATGCCAAAGCGAACATAACTCCCCAAACTTGAAAATAACGCTTAATTGCGGCAAATAATTCACCTGCCGAATGCCATTGAGCGAATGACATCAGTAAGCTATAAATTAAAAAAACCAATGCTATATAGATGAAAATGGGCGTTAATTTTTTATTCCTCTCTAACTGCAACACTCGTATCGTAAAAACGATCCCCAATAGTAACAACCCCAGCAAAGATACGGCCCAACTTAGTTTTGTTAAGCTTGGCACCCATAGAGGTAATACACCTGTCACTAAAAGCCCCATTCCAAGCACTACTCCTATAATAACTTTAGGCTTAACAACCAGAAAAGAACCTAATAACAAGCCAACAGCCAAGCCAATATAAATTGCATTCGCAGTCACGGCTACCCTGCCTAAAATGATAGCGAGAAACAGAATAATACAATGTATCAATATCTGTGACACGGGTAGAGAAGTCACTCTTCTGCGAAAAAAATCTAGCATATTGTCGGTAGTCACTTTTGCAATCTCTTGATATTCCTAATTGCTGGTAAATACAAAAACCTGATACTCGATGTTCCAGTTTTTGTAGTATGTTGATTTTATTATCTATTTTTGATTTCGATAAAATTAAGTTTACCTTTAAAATCAATGCACTAACTTTTATTGCAACAAAATCTAGGTGCCTTCAAGCCCAGATATAGCTGGAAACTGGAACATCGAGTGATAAGCAAAACAGTGGGACTTAAATAATAGCTGAAAAAATGAAGCCAAAATGGCCTGTACAAATTTATGTACTGAAATATACCCAGAGGAGCTATAGCATCTACCCCATTCGTTAATATGAACTTATTATACGAATTCAGGAGGTCAAATTTCGGGCACTCCCTGAAAAACGGTTCAGTCCATTTACTTCAATAACTTACGAAAAACATCTTGTATAAAATGACTATTTATCAGCGACCAGATTACTAATATTCAATAACTTAGAATAGAGAATTTTCGAAATTTAGCCACCTGCACTGCTTTGTAGCGACTACCAAATTTTTGATCGTACCTATTTTTAGCTGTTAATGGTCATTACTACCAAAATATTCGGTGGTGACTACTATTGACTGTGCATCATGTGATAAAAACATAATTTATTGTTTAATCCGTTAATAATTATGACATCAACGAGCATTTCTTGATAGTAACTTACATTAACAACTAATAAAGTTACCACCCACTATTCCCGTTGACATCATAATTATTACGAATATTAAACAACGAGTTATATGTTATAACTCATTTTTCACAGTCAATGATAGACACTACTTGATTTTCTTCATTAACTTCATGATGGAAACCCAGATTCGTATCACGAATTACAGCTTTAGAAAACAAATTTCATATTCAGCCCCGTCGTAAAGCTCTGATATGATCTTAGCGCTCTATTTGAGTGCTTTATTTCATAACCTAACAATAGGTCAAATGTAGTGTTTTGAAAGGGTTGATAAACAAAATTATATAAAAATTGCCCTATATTATCTGTTCTTCCATTATCGACTCCCCCTCCCCCCCCTTGATGATCCTGTTGTTCAAATGAAAGGCTGGTACTTATCTGTATTTTAGGCGAAAGCTCCCATCTAGGGTTTAGTAACACCCCTTGACTCAAATTAAAACTTGCAAAAAAGTCTTCAATCGGCCTGATCTCACGCCACCCTGAAAACAAAAAGTATACTTTTTCAGTTGGCTGCCAACTGACATTAAACTGCATAGTAATATCACCAAAGTTTCTACTTGATGATACATCATAATCCTGTTGAGTATAGCCGAGGCGACCGTATATATGTGTTTTACTACTCCAGACCCAGTCATAGGTTACTGCATAGTCCATCCTTAGAAAATTTAGATCCAGCAAATCACTTCCTTCAAACTGCCTTTTTGGATAATCACCATCTGTTGCTAATACTCGGATACCAATCACACTACCACTTGGACTCAATAGTTCCAAATTCAATTCTGCATTATTCTCGTTTAAATTACCAACCTGCCTTAACTCAGCTTTAAACCTGTTTTCTGTGCGAAAGAAACCAAGGCGAATACGACCACTAGGGTGAAATAAATAGCCCGCACTGGCTTCATACGTTACGAAATTATTATGGTTGGGAATTACCCGATTAATCTGGTTATACGTCCCTAAAGTCTGAGAATTACTGTATGCTAATATACCTTCCCAATCACTGCCAATTTTCCAGTTCCATTCCCCCCTCACATCCCAGCCAAAGTAATTTAATTCTTCATATGTTTGAAACCAGTTTTGATTGATGTCTGCTTTAATTAAAAACTGCTGTTGACTAATTTTCCAGTCTATTTCTATCCCCGCATTAATCGTTTTAATAAACTCACCTTTAATGCTATTATCGGGGTCTAGATTTTTATCAAGCCTGAACAAGTTACTATCGTATAATAGATCAGTAGCAACATAGGGATTGAATATGTCATCCTCAGAAGCCATCGCATACACATTACTAAATAGCAATGCATTGAGACATATCACTTGAGTACAAAAGCCTACCCAGCGGGCTAATATTTTAATGCATAGCCAGTTATTAAAATCAGATAGCTCTGGAAAAACACCGGAACTCTGACTTCTACAATACTTTTTCTTGCTTACCCTATCTGCCATTAACAATGGAGGGATAATTCTGATTTTCCTAATTAGCATTTTTAAAAAACATGTATATGTTGCAAACAATGTAGTAATACAAGATAAATGGGGGTGATTTTAAATTATCAATAGTGAAAAAAAATGATAAGGAAAAACACCTATTAAAACCTTAAAAAGTCTAGAGCTATGTCACTAGAATTCGTTGATAACCGCTCCAAGACAACGAACTCCAGCGTTTTCAAAATCAGACTGCATACTTTCCAGATCTTTTAATCGAGTACTATCTTTTCGTGCGACCATCAATGCCCCTCCACAGACCACAGAGATCATTTGCGCTTCAGTTCCTGATTGAAAAGCTGGTGTATCAACCAGAATGACATCATACTGATCACGTAAGTATTGCAAGCATTGTGCTAACCCTCGACTGATTAATTCTGCAGGGTTTGGAACAACCGTACCAGCAGATAAAATTGATAAATCCCTAAATTGAGGTGACCTAAAGATAATTGACTCATCAACTCGCCCAGCTAATAAATCGGACAAACCTTGTCTCTGTTGTAATTTAAAAAAGTCATGTTGTTTTGGAGCGCGTAAATTCGCATCAATTAACAACACCTTTTCTCCTAGTTGAGAAAAAGCAACAGAAAGATTAGCACATAGATAACTTCTCCCTTCACCCCTAAGCGGACTTGTTATCGACAATAATTTTTGTTGATCATTAAACCAGTGCAATTTTAACTGACTACGCACAGCACGCAATGCCTCTACCTGAGCACTAAAAGGCTGATAAGCTGCAATAACATCCTGACTAACAACATCATCTAAGACAGTGACATAAGGGTAATCGAACTGTTGTGACAATGCTTGTTGTATGTTTGCCTCACTGACTAAGTTCAATTGCATCGCAGCAGCACCAAAATGAAGTCCTTGCTCTTCTTGCAAACGAACGATAACGTCTACATCATGGCTATTAATTAGCCCCGCACCCTGAAGTAAATCCCCCATTGATGAAGGATTTCCTCGCTCTATATTTATGTCTATCTCGTAAAAATTATCTTCATTATCATCGCTGACGATCAAAGAACGATCAACCCTGCCCGAATTAATCGTTATATTTTCATTCTCAATAATCCTGCTGATAGGATTTTCTTTACTGACTACTTGTCCTTTATACCGTGTTACGAAAATAATCTCATTCTCAATTAAACCCTCGGTAGCATCAATTTTTCGCACTTTCTTTCCTCTATTATTTTTCTGCTATTATTGCCTAAGCTTTAAACTTATTACAATTCAGATATTTAATTTTCTTTTCCAGAAATAACTGCAAAAACAGGGATTGAAAGTGCACTTGAGATATCATCAGGTGAACGCACCCTCCTATCTATTAGCTCTACTAATATGGCAGCCCCCAACCCAAGCAATGTTCCCAAAAAAACAGCTAGAATCAAATTAAGCAACACTCTTGGTTTACTATGTTTATGGGCTGGAATAGCCGCATTTAAGATCGCAATATTTGATTGGCTCACCTCACTTTCCATAAGCGTTTGAATCGACTTTTGCATCACACGGTCATATGCCTGCTGGGCACTTTCAACATCATGGCTCCAAACAATAATTCCGTCATGGTGTTTCTTTAACTCAAGTACTTTCATTTTTTGTTCAGCAAGCGCGAGTGCTAATACCTCACTCCTTTGACGTGAAGAATCGGCTCTGGTCGATATACTACTAATAAGCATTTTTTCTTCTGAACTAATTTTACGTTTGAGATTGATAACTTCTGCTCGTGCCTGCTGATACTTAGGATGATTTTTATCAATCCGTTTAGAGAGTTCAGCAAACTTTGATTCTGCTCTCGCCAGATCAGATTTAAGTGATTGTATTAATGAGTTGTTCAGCACTTCATGTAAAGACTGATAAGAACCACCCTGTTCATCAATGACAGCCAACTGACGTTCTCTGGACTCAAACTCTCCGGTCATTACCTGACTCTCAACTAATTGCTGTGAAAGTTCTACTAATCTTGAATTTTCTAAATCTAGGCTCTTGTCAACCGATATAATGCCGTGTTCCCTCTGATATTCAGATAATACACTTTGTGCATTCACCAATCGTTTTCTCAATAATTCCTTCTGATTTTCAAACCAGAGGGCACTCTGTTTTGCTGGCTGTGCACGCAAATCAATATTGGTCTGAATATACGCCTCTGCAAACGCATTTGCCCCATCTGCTGCAAACTGGCTATTATTCGAAGTAAAGCTAATATTGATTAAACTACTTTCTCGAGAAGGTAATACTTCTAGGTCTTCTAAAATATTATCCGCTATCCAGTCACCAACATTGCTTTGACTTCCTGAGGAAGCATACTTTTTCAACAATCTACTGTTATCAACTAACTTGAGGTTTTTAACCACTTTCTTAGCCACATTATGGCTACTGATCACATCTACCTGAGTCGCGATATAACCTGTCATTAATTGCGCGGGTAAACTTGAACCCGTCACTGGATCAACGTGGCGTTGATCAATCGCAATAGTAGCTGTTGAAACATATTCCTTTGGTAAAATAAGACTAATAACCAGTGTCGTTAATACAGTCACCGCTAAAGCCGATAAGGCTGTCACTTTGCGCGACCAAAGAATAATAATAAGCTGCTGAAAATTCATAATATTTTTATTTCCTGATGGTTAAAGTGCGATGGTTCTGGAAGTTTTTATACGCATATTAACCAGTCTTAATACTCTTAAAATAAACGTTCATCTATGAAAATAACATCGTTCTCTAAGACAGTATCCATAAGCTCTGCATCAATTTCCTGCAGATTACCGCCTTCATCTTTTCGCTTTATAACAATGCCTCTCTGGGTTCCGCGTAATGTTAACCCTCCACCAATTGATAAGGCTTTTACGACAGTCAAATCAAGTGTAACCGGATAACTCCCCGGCTCTTGTATTTGTCCATAGATATAAAATAACGGAGCTTTAGGAATATAAATAACATCACCAGGCTGCATTGCAAATAAGCTATTATCGCTTGTACTCGTTAGCAGGGTATACAAGTCAACGATCTGCTTCTCTGAGTGACCCTCCTTATTTCGAGTAATTATAACCTGATTTCCTCCTGTTTCTCTTATTCCACCTGCCATTGCTATCACCTCTAGCAATGAAGTGATTGACTCTAGCGAGTATCGTCCCGGTTTATTGACATGTCCAAGCACAGAAACTCGCTGGCTATTATATTCAAGTACATTAACGGTCACCTGTGCATTACGAATAAACCCACCTTGCATTAACTCATCAGAGATCATCTTTTCAACCTGAAATGTGTTTTTGTCTGCTATGTGTAAAACGCCCACTAATGGAAAAGTTATACGTCCCTCTGCTGAAACCCGAATTTCGCTTTTTAGGTCATCTTCCCCAAAAACTGAAATGCTTAACACATCACTAGGGCCAATATTGTATTCCGCTCTTGCCGTTTGCCCTCCAGCAAGAAGGCAAGCCATTAAAACAAAAAATATTAGATATCGGCCGTTATGAGGATGTTTTGGTAATGCGATTAGTTTATTTGTAAGCATTCTTATCCTTATTCACTCTGTATAAATGCATTTTTAAAATTAAAAAATTAGGTTAGAAAAATCACTGAATTATTCAGCAAACAAAGATCATCAAAAGCTCCAGACAAACTACGCTACTTGCGATTCACGAATATTCCAGAATTGTATCTGACCATTAAAGACAGTGACTATGACAGGGGCAAAAAATAAAAACACAGCATTCAGGCGCGCCATGCTACTTCGTGAAATTCAGGGACTCCTGTCACCTTCAT
>CAYZUM010000038.1:0-16059 GCA_964481455.1 uncultured Methylomonas sp.
AGTGAATGAAGGTGACAGGAGTCCCTGAATTTTACGAAGTAGCATGGCGCGCCTGCTTGTGCGCCTCTTTTATCTTAAGAATAGTCGGTTCAACTTAATTCGCACCCGAAATGAGTCTATTTTTTATTTAACAGTTCGGCTGGGTTAGATTTTTTGGCTACCAACTTAAGACGAAACACGATAGGGGAGTAGGCTTTAGCCTACCCGTATAATGCACAGGCGACACAGGTAGGCTAAGCCTAAGGTGTTAAATTTGTCTTGATTTATTATAACTTTATCACACAATAAATTGCCTACCTTTCTAAGGCATGTAGAGCGGACTTTAGTCCGCATGACGACTTAGTTTGCCAGAATATGCGGACTAAAGTCCGCTCTACACTGCTTCCGGTGTTCTCTTCCTTTATTCTAAAATGATTTACAAAGATATTTTCCAGCTAAATATCATTTCAGATAGTACGAAAAGTGTATGATGGAAATGAGCCTATAAAAATAAATATTTAACACCCTAGGCTAAGCCAACTCCCTTCACTTTACCCTAGGGTGCAATACAAAAAAGTTATTGTATTGACGATACATATTTAACGATAGATTTTCAGAGATATAATCCTTGTGAGACAGGGTATTCCTTCCGTTTCAAAAGATGATAGAAATGAGAGAATTTAATAATGTGTGCAGTGATTAGAGTGACAAATATTCACCAGCTCTGCGTAGGTTGTGGATGAGGTAGGAACCCCAACATTTTGCTATCCCATTGTTAGGGTTCGTGTCTCACCCCCAGCCTACATTGATCAGAGTTTTTCACGTCAGCAGTGGGATGAATGTCCTGATCATTAAGTGTTACTATTTTGTATTGCCCCCCTTTACCCTGTCTTAAATTCGTCGCCACAAAATCCTATTTTATTTTGCGGCTAAAGACCGCTCCTACAGGAGAGATACCTCACCACAAAAAAAGGCCCACTTGCTTTATCATAAGCAAGTGGGCCTTTATCTTTTCACTATAAAATCAAAGATAAAACTCAAAAAGTTTTACATTGTTTCTACGCCAGACTCGGTCGCAATAAGTACAACATCAGCAGGTCTTAATCCAAATATACCTACCGAGACAACCCCCGCAAGATTATTCACTAATCTTTCCAGTGCTAGTGGCTCGGCAATTTGCATATTATGAACATCGATAATCTCACAACCATTGTCGGTAATATAATTCTCACGCCAGATTGGTTGTCCACCAAGTTTTACGACTTCACGTGCCACATAACTACGTGCCATGGGGATGACTTCGATAGGCAATGGGAATTCTCCCAGTACTTTAACGGTTTTGCTTTGATCAACAATACAGACAAATTTTTCACTTGCACCGGCAATTATTTTTTCACGCGTTAAAGCACCACCGCCACCTTTAATAAGCTGTTTTAATGGATTAACTTCATCGGCACCATCTACGTACACATCCAGATTGCCTGACTCACTTAATTCCATCACTGGAATACCAATTTTTTTCAATCTTTCAGTGGTCGCAATTGAACTTGAAACTGCACCTTTAATATCGTTGGTTAAGTTAAAATCGGCTAAGCAATCAATAAAATGATTAACCGTTGACCCGGTACCAACCCCTAATATTGAAACGTCTTTAATATAAGGCAAAGCGGCTTCCGCTGCTTTACGCTTGCTTTCGTCTTGTGTCATGCGTTTATCACCCTAAATAATACGTAAATTGGCTAAAAACTTAAGACGGGGACAGAACATCTGTATAACAAGTAGGGTGGGCCGTGTTTTTTTGCCCACCCTCATGGCTGGATCTCGGTGGGCAGAAAAGATTGTCCACCCTACAAGTTATCGCTTGTCCCGTCTTAAGTGGGTAGTCTGTGAATTAAATCAGGAACAATTGAGCACGACTACACCTTACTCAACCATTCTGTTTGAGAATTAAGCCTTTGCTAATTCAGCACGCATCTCGTCAATAACGGCTTTATAATTTGGCTGGCTAAAAATAGCTGAACCCGCGACAAACATATCAGCACCCGCTGCTTTAATTTCTCGAATATTATCAACCTTTACACCGCCATCAATTTCTAGACGAATATCAAAACCGCTGTCATCAATTCTTTTTCTTGCTTCACGTAATTTGTCCAAAGTAGAAGGAATAAATGACTGGCCACCAAACCCTGGGTTAACTGACATGAGTAAAATAATATCCACTTTATCCATTACATAATCCAGATAACTTAATGAGGTAGCAGGATTAAAGACCAAACCTGACTTACAACCTAAGTCGCGGACCATTTGCAATGTTCTATCCATATGCGTTGACGCTTCTGGGTGAAATGTAATCATGCTCGCGCCTGCTTTTGCAAAATCAGGAATGAGACGGTCAACAGGCTCCACCATTAAATGAACATCAATGGGGGCTGTCACACCATGTTTTCTGAGTGCGTCACACACCAGAGGTCCAATCGTTAAATTAGGGACAAAGTGATTGTCCATTACATCAAAATGCACAACATCCGCGCCTGAGGCTAAAACATTATCTACTTCTTCACCTAGTTTTGCGAAGTCCGCAGAAAGAATTGAGGGTGCAATCCAGTTATCAGTCATATCATTTCTCCAATTCAATTATTGTTTATAATTTTTTTCAAAAAAATTTTTTACATTATTTTTCTGTAACTGATCATTATAGCACAGCTTAATACAAGCCACGTTTATAGACCAAAGTCCATATTTAAACAGGGTAAGACTCATTAGCGACTCATCAAAGGCATTACCATCCAGTACAATATCCCTTAATTTTCAACACAAAAAAATTATAACCGATTGTTTATAAATGATTAACAATCCTATTATTCTATTATTTATTTCGAGACTGCTGCCCCACCGTAGACTGCAATGAAATATGAAACACGTCAATCAAGGTGCTATATGTTCGGCCTCCCTCTCACTCTTCGTACCCAGCAGGATAGGCAATCTTTTGTGCCCACTAATTTTACCATTGCCACACCACAACAGAGCATTCATAGACCATGAATACATGGCTATTGTATCGTGAAAAAGGGAGGACAAAAACTGCCCACCCTACTGGTTTTAGAGCTTGAGACCGATGAATCGTGCGAATAAATTCGCACCTACAGAGGTGCTCAGTATATTTCGTGCACGTTCTTTATTCAATAAAAAGAGCCTAAGAAACAAGAATTCAATAATACCCGAACCTGACGTGTCTTTTGATTCCACAGCCGCGCTAGAAAAACAATGACGTAGCCTGCTATGCGTCTGTTTTCCTAACACACGTGTGCAGCCAAAAGACTGCGCCATACTTTCGAGTATTATTAAATCATCGCTCCTCAGCAAAATGTGTTGCTGGGCTATTATTCCTGGCTTAGTGCTTCAGCCAAAGCCTTAGCAGGCATGTATCCAGGAAAAACAGTTCCTTTACGGGTAATAATCATCGGCGTGCCACGGACATCCAATTGATCACCTAAAGCCATATGTGCATCTACTGGGTTTTTACAGGTTTTTTCTACTGGTGGGTTTTTATTAGATTTAGCAGCTGTTAGTGCAGCATTTCGGTCATCAGCACACCAGACAGAAACTGCTTTTTTATAGGCCTCAGAATTTTTCCCTGCTCTTGGGAAGAACAAATATTGCACAGTGATGCCTTCAGCCAGATATTGATCAATTTCCGAATGTAGCTTACGGCAATACCCACAATCAATATCTGTAAAAACGCTAATGACATATTTCTGCATAGGCGCTTTGAAAATAATCATATCGTCTTTAGAGACGGCATTGATCAGCGCCGCTTTTGCGATTGCTAACTTTTCTTCAGTGAGGTCTTTTTTGTCCACCAAGTCAAACATACGCCCCTGAATAAGGTAGCGCCCATCTGCTGAAACATAGTAAATATCGGCCCCAGCCATCACTTCATACAAGCCACTGATCCGAGAAGGACTAATTGCTTCAATTTTTAATGAAGGCATCCTTCCCTCTAATGTTTTCTTCAACACCTTTGTATCTACTTCTGCGTTAACAATAGGTGCTAAAAATAGGCTTCCAAGTAATAAAGCCTGCATAATTTTTTTCATAACTAATCCATTGAATTAAGAACAAAGCCTAAGCATGTTCAATTTATTGAAATAAACGCTCTATATCGACAAACATTGCCAAAGACATTAATGCTAACAATGCTACCATACCAATCTGTTGAAAAATTATTTGTACCTTTTCAGCCACAGGACTTCCTTTAATAGCTTCGACAGCAAACATTAAAAGGTGCCCACCATCCAACACCGGTATAGGCAATAAATTGAGTACTCCCAAACTAATACTGACGATAGCCAAAAATTTTAAAAAAGAAACCAGTCCCATTTCTGCTGACTTACCAGCATATTGGGCAATACTGATCGGCCCACTCAAGTTATCTACCGAAGCATTGCCAATAAACATCTGGCCTATCATTTTTAAGGTTGCGCCCGAATAATACCATGTCCGTTCAAACGCGGCGATCAGCGCATTAACGGGTGATAAAGAGTACTCTACCATGAGTGAATCACGCAAACCTTCCGGAACTTTTACGCCCACCCCAATCTTGCCTATTATTTGCTCATTTTCAATAACACTTTTTGGCGTAATATTAAGCTCCATAACGTGTCCATCGCGTTCAATTTTCACGAGTAATTTTTGCTCTGCCTGACCTCGAACATACTTGACCCACGTTAACCAGTCGTAAAACTCGACATCATTTGCACTCAGAATCAAGTCCCCAATCTGCAATCCTGCCTGAGCAGCAGCACTCTTTTCTACCACTCTTCCTACCACAGGCATTATTGCTGGCTGCCAAACCCTTAACCCCAGTTCTTTAAATAAACGCTTGGGTTCTTGACTGATTTCAAAAGGAATAATAAGCGTATGGGTCAATAAAACACCTTCTTCAGTTTTTACCTCTACAGGTATCCCCTGTTCAGCATCCATAGCAGATGCCAAGATCGTTTCGATGGTATCTCGCCAGGTCACTGTGTTTATATTATTCACGGTAACAATCTCTTCACCTTCAACAAAACCAGCTTGTGCAGCTAAAGTACTGGGGGCTACCGCTCCCACAATAGGGCGCATTCCGGTTTCGCCTATCATAAAGACCAGCCAATAGAGAACAACTGCTAGCATCAAGTTGAATAGGGGGCCTGCAGCAACGATAGCCGTCCGCGCCCATAAAGGCTTCTGAGTAAAAGCATAAGGCAAATCCTCAGCAGTAACCTCGCCTTCACGCTCATCAACCATTTTGACATAACCCCCTAGTGGGATTATGGATAATACATATTCAGTAGAAGCGCTATCTTTTTGGTATTTCCAGATCACCTTACCGAAACCAATTGAAAAGCGTATGACTTTAACGCCGGTTTTTCTAGCAACCCAAAAGTGTCCAAACTCATGAATTGCAACGAGCAAACCAATTGCAACAATAAAAAAGAAGATTGCCTGTAGAGTTTCCATTACAACACTAATACTTTAATCACGATTTGGGCTTGTTCTCGTGCTTGCTGATCCGCTTCCAGAATATGCTCTAGAGTATCTGCTTGTGTCGCGCTAAATTTATGCATACTTTGCTCAATAATAGTTGGAATATCTGTAAACTTTATTTGTTCATTCAAAAAGGCTTCCACCGCAACCTCGTTCGCTGCATTTAAAACAGTCGGCATAATACCACCGGCAGCCATTGCCTCCATCGCTAAGCGCAAACAAGGAAATCGCTGTAAATCAGCGGGCTCAAAATCCATCTGTTTAACTGCAAAAATATCCAGGGGAGCAACACCTGAATCAAATCGCTCCGGCCACGCCATTGCATGCGCGATTGGAATACGCATATCTGGATTTCCCATTTGTGCCAACACACTTCCATCGACATAATCAACCATAGAATGGATAATACTTTGCGGATGAATAACGACTTGAATTTGCTCTGGCTTCATATTGAAAAGCAAGCAGGCTTCAATCAGTTCCAGGCCTTTATTCATCATCGTAGCTGAATCAACCGAAATTTTTCTGCCCATATCCCATTTAGGATGGGCAACGGCCTGATCAACTGTCACAGAGGCGAGTTCATCCAGAGGGGTTGTCCTAAAAGGCCCTCCTGAAGCGGTTAATAGAATACGTCTTGCTGAGGGGGCATCATGGCCTGGCGTGTAATTAGCAGGCATACATTGAAAAATAGCATTATGCTCACTATCAATCGGCAATAACACTGCACCAGAATTCTTCACTGCCTGCATAAAAATATCACCTGACATAACCAGTGATTCTTTATTGGCAAGTAACACCGTCTTACCTGCCTGAGCGGCTGCCAAAGCCGATAATAATCCAGCAGCCCCAACGATAGCCGCCATGACAGAATCTACATTCTCTAATGTTGCGACTGTCTCTAAGGCTTCTGCGCCACACAGCACCTGCATATCAGCAAGCGCAGTACCTACTATTTTTGTTTTAAATTCGGCCCCTTTCTCCAAATCAACAACCACTGCATATTCAGGTTTAAATGCTAGACACTGCTCAAACAATACTTCGATATTGGTATTCGCCGTTAAAGCGATCACGCGATATTTATCAGCGTGCCGCTTTACAACATCTAATGTGCTAACACCGATAGAGCCTGTTGCGCCTAATATACAGATGCCTTTCATGAGTACATCCAACGAATAAACCAAACACCTGCATAAAAAACTGGAATTGCTGCAATAAAACTATCCAGCCGGTCCAGTAGTCCGCCGTGGCCTGGTAAAATGCTACCACTGTCTTTCACACCACGGATACGCTTTGCCGCACTAAAAAATAAATCGCCATAAATGGAAACAAGAACGGTAATCACCGACAGGAGTACAAAATCCAGAATACTGAGTATTGAGAAGTTAAAATAGAGTGTAAAACATAAACCCATTATCACTGCGGACAGCAACGCACCATACATACCTTCTAATGTTTTTCCCGGACTAATTTCAATTGCTAATTTGGTGATGCCGAATTTTTTACCGGTAAAATAAGCCCCAATATCGGCCATCCAAATAAGCAGGAATAGATACATAGTCATTGCCGGTTCTTCTAAGACCATCAGCCGTGACAAAAAGAACCAGGCCGCCACTAAGACACTCCCCCCCATCAATAATTTTTTACTCTGACTTTGCTTGGCTTCTAACAATTCTGCACCTGACTTGCGAATTTTAAGCATCATCCAAAACCAAAACAAGACAGATGGAATCATCAACAACTCTATGACACCCGAGTAAGATCTAATTTCTGGCCAGTTAGTGAATTGCGTTATAATTTCCAGTATATAGGTCCAAGAATATAGAAATAACATTGGCATCAGTAGAACAAGTAAAAATAGACATTTACCCAATACGGACTTTACTTCTGCAAGATTTGCCCATTCCCAAGCGCAAATAAGCAAAACGACCGCCCAGATTATTGAAAAATAAAGATGAGGTAATTTAAAAACAGCTAAGGCGATCAGAGGTGCCAGAATCGAAGCTGTCATAACGCGTTGAAGTAACATATTTTTATTGTTTTATCGAAAAAAGGTGGGTAATAAAGGACAAGCTCGTTCATTAAAGTCTATTCAGACATCTTTTGAACTTGTTCGCTAGTGCGTCCAAACCGACGCTCCCGAGTTAGAAACTCATCTATTGCATCCTGCATCGTCTGGCCATCGAAGTCTGGCCACAATTTCTGGGTAAAATGAAATTCCGCATACGCAAGTTGCCATAGTAAAAAATTACTGATTCGCTTTTCACCACCTGTACGAATAAATAAATCAGGGTCAGGTAAATCAGGAATGGATAAAGCATTGGCAATCATAGCCTCATCAATGTCTTCAGGCGACACTTTGCCCGCCTTTACCTGTTGCGCGATAGACTGTACCGCCAGCGTCATATCTCTATGACCACCATAATTAGCGGCTATCACCAGCGTTAAACCGGTATTATTTTCTGTTTGTCGCTCGCTTTCAGCCATCTTGGCCTGTAACTGCTCAGAAAACTCTTCTCGCTCACCAATAAAGCATAAGCGAATATTATTCTTATCAAGGCTATTGACTTCCCTTTGCATAGTCGCCATAAAAAGTCCCATTAATTTAGAGACTTCCTCTTTTGGTCGACGCCAATTCTCACTACTAAAAGCAAAAAGTGTTAGCACTTTAATGTCTTGTTCAGCACAAAATTTAACCACTCGCTTAACGGCTTTAACACCAGCAGGATGCCCCATAATTCTAGGTAAATGACGTTGTTGCGCCCAGCGACCATTACCATCCATAATAATGGCAATATGCTTTGGGTAGAGCGACTTATCCGTTTCGCCTTGTTCTGCTTGCATAATAATTGCCTTAAATAGACAGTAAATCAGCCTCTTTTTCTTCTAAAAGCTTTTCTACCTGCTTAATGTATTGATCTGTTATTTTCTGCACCTTATCTTCACCCGCATGTGCTTCATCTTCAGAAATCATTTTTTCCTTCAAGGCTTCTTTAATTTCAGAATTGGCATCACGACGAATACTACGAATTGAAACGCGACCATTTTCAGCTTCTGCTTTTACTACCTTAACCAGATCCCGTCGACGCTCTTCTGTTAACATAGGCAATGGCACGCGAATAACATTACCATTAGTCACTGGATTTAATCCTAAATCTGAAGACATGATTGCCTTTTCAATGGCCTGCATCATACTTTTTTCCCACGGCGCAACCGCAAGAGTCCTTGAGTCATCAACCGTCACATTAGCGACCTGAGATAAAGGTGTATCTGCGCCATAGTAGTTGACAACTACCTGATCCAGCAAGCTGGGATGAGCGCGTCCGGTTCTTATTTTTTTAAATCCTTTTTTGAGTGCCTCTATACTTTTGTCCATACTGCTTGATGCATCTTGCTGAATATCACTAATCATTAAAATTATCCTCGCTCTATAAGAGAGCCTATCTCTTCACCTTGCATTAAGCGCATAATTGCACCCGTTTCAAAAATATTCATTACCCGCATGGGTAAATTATTATCTCGACATAGCACCAATGCCGTTGTATCCATTACATTCAAACGCTGATCCAGTGCTTCATCATATGTTAGTTCTGAATAGAATGTAGCATCAGCAACCTTTTCAGGATCAGCAGAATAAATACCCTTCACCTTTGTTGCTTTAATCATCAGATCTGCATTAATCTCAATCGCTCTTAAACTCGCGGCCGAATCTGTCGTAAAAAAAGGGTTTCCGGTACCTGCTGCAAAAATGACCACCCGCCCTTTCTCTAAATGCCTAACCGCTTTTCTTCGAATATAATCCTCGCAAACCTCATTAATTTGTAGGGCACTCATCACTCGGACAGGCTGACCCAGAAACTCTAAAGAGTCTTGCATCGCTAAAGCATTCATAACCGTAGCAAGCATCCCCATCTGGTCTGCTGTCACACGATTTAAGCCCTCTGTCGCGTGTTCCGAACCACGCAATATATTTCCACCACCTATGACTAAACCAACTTGTACACCTGCATCACATAGTTCTTTTATTTCCGTTGCCAAGCGTTTTACGATGTTGGAGTCAATATTTCCTCCACTCTCACTCATTAACGCTTCGCCACTTAACTTAAGCATAATTCTTTTGCAAATGAGTTTAGTCATAACTGTTTTCCTATTCTGGCTAATAATTTAATGATTCATAAATTTTCTTTCATAAAAGGTAATCCATTGATTTATTATTTGCTACACCTACCTCCCTCGCCTTCATTATTAATCCAGAAATGCCTCCAGTGCCTACGCTTTACCCTGAAGGCATTCTTCTATTAACCCCGAATTTGAGCCATCACCTCAGCAGCAAAATCTTCTTCCACTTTTTCGATGCCTTCTCCGACTTCCAGATGGTTAAACCCAAGTACCTTGTTACCTTTATCACTGACAAGTTTACCAACAGTCACCTTATCATCTTTAATAAAGGCCTGACCTTCCAAGGTAATCTCGGCTAGAAATTTTCTGATACGTCCGCCTATCATTTTTTCAATAATATTGGCTGGTTTACCACTTTCTTCAGCCTGAGCAACAAAAATCGCTTTTTCTTTTTCAATAGTCTCGGCTGAAACATCTGCTTCTGCTACACATTGAGGCTTGCTTGCAGCAATATGCATTGCAACATCTTTTGCTAACTCAGTATCTGCTGTTTGTAAATCAACTAAAACACCAATTTTTTCGCCATGCAAGTAAAAACCAGTTCCCCCTTCAGTCGCTACTTTCTGGAAACGTCTTAAGGTGATATTTTCACCTAATTTGGAGATTAACCCACGTCGTGTCTCATCAATACTCTTGCCGTCAGAAAATTGAAGCTCATAAGCCTGCTCAACTGTGCTAACATCTGCCGCTAGGATTGCTTCTGCAATTGCATTCGCAAAGTCTTTAAAGGTATCACCTTTAGCAACAAAATCAGTTTCACAATTGACATCAATAATAACAGCATTTTTTGTATCCGCACTTTGCGCGACTGCAATACGACCTTCAGCCGCAATACGACTTGATTTTTTATCCGCTTTAGCCAAACCTGCTTTACGCATGTTTTCAATGGCAAGATCCATATCACCATCCGTTTCTCTTAATGCTTTTCTACATTCCATCATGCCAGACCCCGTTCTCTGACGCAGCTCTTTGACCATTGCAGCAGTAACACTCATGCTTTATAACCCTTAAATTCTTTCATTCTATAAAAACGCCCCCTAATGGGGGCGTCAAAAAATACAAATATAATCGACAACAAACCTGTTATTCAGGCGCGTCTGTTGTTTCTTCTACAAACTCATCCGCTTTAGCAGAAACATCTAATCTAGCTGCTTTAGCTTCTAGAATTGCCGTTGCAATACTTTCTGTATACAACTTAACGGCACGAATTGAGTCATCATTACCAGGAATAATGTAATCAACACCCTTAGGTGAATTGTTTGTATCAACGATACCAATAACAGGAATGCCTAATTTTTTCGCTTCGCTCAGCGCATTTTTTTCAAAACCTACATCAAGCACAAAAATAGCATCTGGCGTACCGCGCATATCTTTAATTCCCCCAAGACTACGCTCAAGCTTTTCCAGCTCACGCTCCATACCTAAGGCTTCTTTTTTGCTGAATCGTTGCTGCATTGTTCCATCTGCCTGCATCGCTTCAAGTTCTTTTAAACGACTGATTGATTTTTTAATCGTTTTAAAGTTCGTCAGCATACCCCCTAACCAACGGTGATTTACATAGGGCATTCCACAACGAACTGCTTGCTCTGCAACTGCTTTACGGGCTGATTTCTTAGTACCTACAAACAAAATGTTACCTTTGTTGGCGGTCATTTGCCCCACATAATTCATTGCATCATTAAATAATGGTAATGTTTTTTCCAGATTAATAATATGAATTTTGCTACGCGCACCAAAGATATAAGGTGCCATCAGAGGATTCCAGTAACGAGTCTGATGTCCAAAGTGAACACCTGCTTCTAACATTTGTCGCATTGATACTGCGGCCATTCTTTTCTCCAAATAATTTCGGATTTAACCGAAAGGGTTACGCCTCCACCTATCCCAATTGACAACCGATTATAAAAACCAGCACCCTACCAACCGTGACGATAAATGTGAGTATTAATAAGCCTTCCTGCAATCACCTTAAAGGCAATAACACAAAGTGCTCAATGAACTTACCTTTATACCATAATTATCTTTATACAACAAAGAAAACTCTGTTAAAATTCAACTTCGCCTTTAGTAATACACTTCATTTGCTCAACCACTTCAAGCCACAAAACCCTCATGTCAATTACAATAAAAACAGTTGCTGAAATAGAAAAAATGCGTATTGCCGGCAGGCTCGCAGCCGAAGTTTTAGACTTTATTGCTCCCTATATCGTACCGGGTATAACGACGAACGAAATTGACCAGCTCTGTCACAATTATATCATTGATGTGCAACAGGCTATTCCTGCCCCCCTGAATTATAGAGGATTCCCAAAATCTATTTGCACCTCGGTCAATTACACTATCTGCCATGGCATCCCCAACGATAAAAAATTAAAAAAGGGTGATATCATTAATGTAGATATTACTGTTATTAAGGATGCTTATCACGGCGACACCAGCAAAATGTTTTATGTTGGAGACGTAACTCCTCACGCCAAACGCCTATGTACCATCACTCAAGAGTGTCTAATGCTTGCAATAGAACACGTTAAGCCAGGCTGTACTTTGGGCGATATTGGCTATGCTATACAAAAGCATGCTGAATCAAACCGCTACTCCGTGGTACGAGAGTTCTGTGGTCACGGAATAGGCAAAAAGTTTCATGAGGAGCCTCAGGTTCTACACTACGGCAAGCCTGGAGCAGGAACTGCCTTAAAAGAAAATATGATACTCACCATTGAACCAATGATCAATATAGGTAAACGCCACATTAAAGTCTTAAAAGATGGCTGGACAGCGGTGACCAAAGATCGCTCACTCTCAGCTCAGTGGGAACACACCATTCTAGTCACCCCAACAGGCCATGAAGTTCTGACCTTACGCCAGGAAGAACAGTGAATACTATACAGAGCCAACACCTGCTAAATGCTCAACAGATTAAACAAGCCATAAAACAGCATAACACCTGTCTAAAAGAAAGCTTTTCTCCGCAAAAACCCATTCAAGATTTCTTGCATGCCAAGTCGCAATTTATCGATAAATTACTCACTCTCCTCTGGAATCGCTTCATTATAAATAGTACCGAAAACTTTGCTTTAATTGCTGTTGGTGGCTATGGGCGACAGGAAATGTTCCCTCAATCCGATATTGACATCCTGGTATTATTTCACGACCTCACTAGCGAACAAGACAAGCAACAACTGGGTGATTTCTGCACATGCCTCTGGGACACAGGGCTTAAGCTAGGTTTAGGCGTTCGTAGCACCACCGAGTGCATCCAGGCAACAGACGAAGACCAGACTATCCTCACCAATCTAATGGAGTCTCGTCACCTGATAGGTAATGAAGCCTTAACGATAGATTTAAACAGTCAGATACTATCCAGACGTACCTGGTCCTCTGAAGCATTTTATAATGCAAAAATTACCGAACAAGCGGGGCGTTACAAAAAATTTCATAACACCGCATACAATTTAGAGCCGAATATAAAAGAAGGCCCTGGCGGTTTAAGAGACCTGCAAATTTTAACCTGGGTGTTTAAACATCATTACCAATGCGCGTCTTTAAGCGAATTAACTAAATACGACTTTCTGCCGCAAGACGAATATGCAGAATTATTGTCAGCACAAGCACTATTATGGAAAATTCGTTTCGCACTTCACTTGCAGACAGGCCGCTGTGAAGATCGCTTACTATTCGATTTTCAACGTGATATAGCAACTCTTTTTGGCTTCAGTGAACAACAAAATAATGCCGGTGTTGAGCAGTTTATGCAACACTACTTTAAAACAGTGAAGCAATTAGAACGCTTTAATGAAACATTGCTGCAAGTCTTTAATGAACATTGTCTTCCTCACGACAGCACCGTCTATCAGCCACAAGTCATCAATCATAAATTTGATAGCATTGCTGGCTATATTGCTGCCAGAAGCGTTAATGTTTTTCAAACACACCCCCGCGCGCTATTTGAAATCTTCTTATTGCTGCAAAAAATTCCTGCACTAAAAGGCATCAGGGCAACAACTATTCGATTGATTCGCAGTAATTTATACCTGATAGACGATAATTTTCGCCAAGACCCTATCGCCCGACAATTATTTATTGATATATTACGTCA
This sequence comes from uncultured Methylomonas sp., assembly GCA_964481455.1. Lineage (GTDB taxonomy): Bacteria > Pseudomonadota > Gammaproteobacteria > Methylococcales > Methylomonadaceae > Methyloprofundus. Next base: position 13,781 of record CAYZUM010000038.1, read on the forward strand.
GCCACGAGGCATTACCCACGTACTTCGTGACATGAATCGCTATGGCGTATTAGCCACCTACCTGCCCAGCTTTGATAATATTGTGGCACGCATGCAATATGATCTATTCCATATCTATACTGTGGACGAACACACACTCTTTGTTATCCGAAATTTACGTCGCTTTGCGCTTGCTAAACACAATAATGAACTGCCTTTTTGTAACGATATATTTCTGTTAATCCAAAAGCCACATATTTTATATATCGCCGGACTATTTCATGATATTGCTAAAGGTAAAAAAGGCAACCACTCCGAAGTAGGTGCTGTTATCGTAGGTCAGTTCTGTCTGGATCATAAGATTTCCGAACGCGACACCAAACTAATTTGCTGGCTCGTCAGAAATCATCTGGAAATGTCGACCACTGCGCAACGAAAAGACATTAGCGACCCTGATGTGATCCATGAATTTGCAGAAAAAGCTGGCAAGATAGAATACCTGAACTATCTCTACCTGCTGACGATAGCTGATATTCGAGCCACCAACCCTAAGCTGTGGACCTCATGGAAAGACTCCTTACTTAAAGAGCTCTATATCGCAACCGCCAAGGCCATTAGACGCGGCTTGGAAAACCCGATTAAGCAGCAAGATACGATACTGGAAACAAAAGCAGAAGCGCACAAAGAGTTGTTAAAAAAGGGACTTTCCAGCACCCTTATAGAAAAAACATGGAAACACATCAGCCCAGACTATTTTCTACGTTATTATCCGGATGAAATTATCTGGCACACGATTGCTATTAACAGCTGCTCTCAGCAAGACTTACCTCTCATTCTTTTACGACCTCAAACTCAACGTGGTAGCGCAGAAGTATTTATCTATGCAGATCACCAGCAAGAAGACTTTATATTCTCTCGTACCACGGCCGCACTCGATAAACTTGGACTGACCATTCTAGACGCAAGAATTATCACTTCCGAAAATCAATTTGCCCTGAACAGTTTTCAAGTATTAGAACAGTCAGGCGAACCCATTAGTGACCTGCGTAGGGAGCTCCATATTTGCGCTACCCTTAAGCAACTGCTAAAAATCCAACCGGCAGACAATCAACATCAACACACCTCCTCGCATTCACGTCAGGCAGAGCATTTTCCTATTTGCACTAAAGCATTTTTTCATCAAGACCCCCAAAACCGTTACAATATTCTGCAATTAATCACAACTGACAATCCGGGGCTACTGTCAACATTAGGGCAACTTTTTCGAGAGCATAGCTTCAATATTCTCAATGCAAAAATTAGTACCATTGGTAGTCGTGCAGAAGATATGTTCTTCCTCACAATGCAAAATAAGCAACTCATTCATCCTGAGAAACAGCAAGAATTTATTGATGAGTTAAAGCAGGCGCTAGAAAAGTAGTGCCCTATACTTCGAACGGCCGATTTTAGCCTATAGTTTCTCAGATAAATAAATTCCATCTGTATGACGGATACCGTCCCTTGAAGGGATGGTATCCGGGAAATTATTTTTCTGAAAGTCTATATATAAAGTATTGCTAAAACAGTTAAGGAATGAGAATTTAATAACATGCGCACTGACTACCGTCTATATACCGGTACTTGAAATATGCACAAGCTCTGTGTAGGTTGTGGGTGAGGTACGAACCCCAACACTATGCCGCTAGCGATATCACAGGCGCTAGAGGTCTCATCGTGTTGTAAGCAACTGGACTTTGTGATTTGTGCTATCCCTATAGTTGGGGTTCGTGCCTCACCCACTACTTACACTTAAAATAATAGCTTGAATAGCTTGAATAGCTTGAATAGCTTGAATAGCTTGAATAGCTTGAATGGCTTGGGGCTTAAATGCACAAGTTATTAAATTCTTATTCCTAACTGCACTGTGTAAAGCGACAGCGTGCCCATCGAGCCATACGCAATAATTTGCGTTTGTACTATCTAAAGATGGGCACGAAAAAGTCCTTTGCCCATCCTACTGTTGCTCATGTTATTTCCTGCGCCCTAGAGTTATACATTAGACCCACGGCTTTCTCATAAAAACTTGGCATATTTTTTAATTTACATAACATAATAATATTTAAGGTTATTTATTTTTAATGCCATTGAGTTTTATTTTTCAATAATCATTTTTATAGAAAATTAATTGTAATAAATTCTGTATTGCCTGATTTTATTGAGTTTGTAATCTGGACAAATATCATGCCAGTTTTTTATGAGAAAGCCGTGACGGGTGTGATTAAAAGTGTGTGGATCTGCTAAAATAGCGATATTTTTATTGA
>CAYZUM010000039.1:0-15789 GCA_964481455.1 uncultured Methylomonas sp.
AAACAAAAATACTGCGTCATAATGGCACAACTTATTCAATTCCCATTCCTAAGCTAAAGAAATATTTTACAAGTTTAATATATCGCGTAATTCATTTTCAAAATCTTTTATATCATTGCCTGCTGGCTTCTGGTCTTGTTCTCTCGGTTTATTATTCTCTGGTTCAAAAACCTCAACTTTATTCCAGGCAGTTGCGACCGCCTTCACTTCTTTAGATTTTTTGCCATAAATATCACTCGCTGATTGTAGCAATGCGCGCCTGGCATCAATAAATTGAGAATTTTTTAGTAAATAATAGGAAAGCGCATGATAATATATTTGTTCTGCCTTATCATGACCAATGGCTTTAATTGTCAAATATGCGGCATAATTGGGTATTCCACTATTAACATGCACACCACCATGATCTTTACTTAATGGCCAGTCTTTATAATTGCTCATTATTTTAGGTTGCCATTCGAGTCCCTGATTTGGATTTTGGATACTACGCAAGAACCCGGGTTTTGCAACCGTACAATCTTCACCTAATAACCAGTCATCTCGATCCACCATGATGGCAAATACATCGGCAAAAGACTCATTCAGTGCACCACTTTGTTTTTCATAAATCAGCTTTGCAGTATTGCCGATAACACCATGGGTCATTTCATGTGCACCCACGTCAAGGCACCCGGCTAAGGCAGAATATCGCTTTCCATCACCATCGCCATAAATCATGGCCTTACCTGTCCAAACGGCATTATTAAAATTCTTGTTAAAATGAATAACCGATAACGCGGACATTCCTTTGCCATCTATACCGTTTCTCTTGAATTTATTCCGATAATATGCCTGAGTATATAAAGCATTGTACATTGCACTTACTGCGACCTTATCCCAGTTTGTGGACTGCTCATTACTACTCACAATTGAAAAATTATCAGGCCTATTCTGTTCTTTTGCATCAAAGACGACAGTAAAAGCCTCTTTAACCGTTTTTGAAATTGACGCATTAGGGAAACCAGGTAGGACTACCTCATTTTGGCTCCCTCCCCATAACTCAGGAAAAGATTTGCTGCCAGAATGACCAGAATTTGGGGTAGTAGGATCGTACATAAAAAAATTATTATTTTCTTTCACCGCTGTAAAAGTACGCGTTTTCCCCCGGGCATCAACGCCTTTTGCTTGCACTGTTTCAAAGCCTGAATGAACTTGATCAATACGATGCACGACTTGAGCAGTGTGGGCATCAATAAAATACAACCAATGCTGATCAATACCGACCATCACATCAAATTGGTAAACAAGGTGTGGGGCATCCTGTGAGTAGATCATCAATTCTTTGTTCAATACCTGCAACTCACCAGCACCTAAATCATTTTTAACAGTATTTTCAGCCTGATACTCTGAAATTGAAGGTTGCTTATTTAAGCCTTTTTGAGCGGTGATACTGGGGCGATAACGACCATTAAAATAATACACCGAGGCCTGCTCATCCATATGTACCATTGCCTCCTTCCCCCAAATAGGCAAACCATGATAAGTTTGCTGGAATTTAACATGCCGATTTTGACGACCATCATGTGATACTGTCACGACTTTCAGTTCATCATCGGGATCATCAAGTTTAAAGGCTTTGTTATTGGAAGATAAAAAATATTTTGCCACCGCCACATAATCTAGCTCACCATTGGCTGACTTTGCCATGCTAGGCACAGGCATTCTTATCTCTAAAAACGTGGGTGTATCATTTTTTTTGTTAAGTGAAAAAATAATGCCTTTTGACTTACTGTCACTCACCATTTTCGCGATGGCGCTTTGCTGATCTGCCGCATTTGACGCGAGACTGGCATCATCATGACTGCCCTCTATAGACCTGGCATTGTCAGGGCTGGGCGCTGGACCAGCCTCTTCTTGCTCGCTTTTATAACCAGCATTGTTAAGTATGTCATCTAAATCTATTGCATAACTGATGCTCGAATAAAAAGATAAGGCGCATATAATCAACAGCGGCTTATTCGCTATAAAGTTCTTTGTTGTATCTGTTTGCATTCGTCTAATCCTCTATAATCATCATGATTGAAATTATTTGCACGCTAACTGTGCGTATAAGTCCCCGTCAATTGGTATAGCAAGTCCCCATTTTGCGCATCTAGAAAAACAAATTCCCTGAATAAACCCTTTATAAGCTCAAGCTGATAAGCCAGAGTGACGACTCCATCCGGGTTTACATAAATAACAAGGCTTGATTTTTTTACCTTCCATACACCCTTCTTATTGATTGCTTTCATCGCATATTGGTCAATTTCATCAATAGATAACCCTGGTTTAACGGAAAAATTTTCCGGAATCAATGCTATATTTTCAGTTATCCGAAAAACTTCGTTTTGCGTATTGATATGGGCAAACAACTCTTTACTCCAAACAAGGATAGATTTGTATATTTGCTGAAATTTTACATGCGTCATTCCCAGATGATCAGTTTCTTCCGAGATGAGCTGCAAATCAGCAGGCCCAAGCGCACGCTTGTTATCCCCTGCTTGTTGCTGTAAATAGTCAAATATCAGTAATTCCGCTTGAGAATGTTCCACTTTGTGTTTCACCTCTATCACCTTTGCTTGCTCAGAACAGGCCATTAAGAAGCTTAAAATAAAAACTCCGATAGCTATTTTCATATTATTGTTCTCCTGATAATTTTTTATACTTTTGGCAACTTTCATTGCCTAGTTTACACTTTAGGTCACTCGCAAATAATAACCCACCCAGTAGCACAAAATGGCAAGCAACACTTGTTCCTAAGCCCGATATGGGAATAATGGAGACTCACTCTGCCGTGAGAGGCTTTAGTAAGCAGAGCTGCGTTCCATGCGATCCGAAGCAGAGAGGCTGTGATAGTATTTAGATAGCGGTGTCAAAAAAAAGTTTTTTTATTCTTTAAACAAATAGTCATCCAAGATTGCTGGTCTTTTTGCCCGTCTTCTACGCTGTAGCAACAGTTACGTAGCCTGCTAGAGCCAAGTGACTACGCCTTGAAGACGAACAAAAATCCTGCGCAATATTGGACGATTATTTATTTCCAGCTCCCTAAGCTCCAGGCTACAATTTACTTAGGCGGGACATTACTATAAATTCTCAATTTTTGGTGGTGACTACTATTGACTGTGCATAATGCAGAAAAATATAACCCATTGTTTAATCAGCTAATAATTATTACATCAATGGGCATTTCTTGCCCCTAACTTCCATTAACAGCTGATAGACGTCACCACCCAATTTTTCACCTTCTTTCTCAAAAGTCATTCTTAAGTGGGATTTGTCATTACTTTCATTCTAATTTTTCTAAAATATATCTAAAACGCTCATTTCCGTCACGATTCAAAGTCTTTATAATTAATTTATCACCTAATTGTTGTATTGCAAAGAAAAATGCATTACCACTTCCTAGATCATGAAAACTACCAATTGATGCCCCCGTTTCCTTCCCATATACCCAGTCATCTGATAAATTTTCTTGAATATCAATGCTAAAGAGATTTAGAGGATCAGTACTCGCATCTGACTCTGCCCAGGTTCCCTCGTAAGGATTAGAAACCGAGTTTGGTTGATAAATTCGTTTATGTACAGCTCCACTATCCACACCTAATGATTCAACTATCAATTCATCGCCATTAATATCTCTATACACACCGTCAATAATATTTGTTGTGCTTTTCGGTAGCTCTGAAGAAACCAGAACGTTACGGAAATTTTCAAAAGTCAGTGCCCCATTATCATCCGTCGTAAAAACAAACGTTGCATCGTAATATTGTATTGTATGATTTTGCTCATTTTCGACTGGGACACGAAAAACGTGTATATTTCGACCAGACCCTACAATTTGTGCAGACTCGAAATTGACACCCAACCCCGTATTCGGGATTGACTCGGCAAGGATGTTACTACTTGATAAAGTAATACCGCATGCAATTATTGATTTGATTATTGATTTCATTTTGTATTATTTATTCCATTTATTATTAAAGAAATTTTTCATTAAAAAGTTGAAGGTATTTCTTTATTAGTTAAGCCTTATTCAGGAGTACCTGAGCTTCAATTATTACTGACTTTATCTACTTAATACTGTGTATATTAATAGCTGTATAGCTTCAGCTTGCCTATGCCAAATGACATAGAAAGGCTGAAGCTTTTTTTTAATTCCGTGCTATTTAACATACAACCTGAAAATTAGTAGTGATTAACGAATCCTTAAATTAAGCTCCTTAACCACAATACCGTTTGGCAAGCTTGGGCGACTAGGTTTTGAACTACGGACACGAATCAGTTTATCGCTACTCGCGCCTGCATTATAAGTCTCATTTATACCGTTATCTAAATCATCTAAAGGCGTATCCATCGAATAAAAATCACCCACGCTTTTATTGCTATTCATACTCTGCAATTTTTTATCAATATCGATATATTTTTCAGAGGCAACCATCAAGATACGCTCAGTCCCCGGGCGATCAGCATAGAATTCCAGTGCTTTATTAGGCAACAAATACCATCTATTATCCCCAGGGTATTGAATCTGGTTTTGAGTTTGTAGATGATTCGGTAAAATCAATAAACCTTTTTTCGTAACAGGGTCTATATTGAATAAATAAATAAAAACTCGCTTATTGCTTTTTACCTTAAAACGAATCCTTTCATTGGGACGATAACTGCTCTTTTCTGTATTGATTTGTACATTAAGTGCTTGCGTACCTCCGCCGCCCGTATTTGCAGGACGAATTCTGACCAGTTTATCACTGCTAGAGACTGGTTCAAAAGCGTCAGCCTGACTCAGTAGAGGTGTTAAAGTTAAAGCTAGCAAAGCCGCTAAAGCGGATTTTTTAAATGTGTTTTTGATTTTCATCGTTGTATCCTTTATTTATACTTACGTTATCGAAATAAATCTGTTACATCATTAGGGTAATTATTTCCCGAATGATGACTCGCCGGAGGCGGAGAATGAGGTGCTGAACTTGAGCTATCTGACACAATAACACGGTTTATTTTAGTGACCCTTTCGCCACTGCAATGTCCCGTTCTGTTATTCAGCTGTACCGAATCACAGGTAATACTGACTTTACAGTTACCATGCGGCCTAGCATCTATCGCACCACTCACCAGAATCCCTTCAACGATAAATCGTCCTTGTTTTAGGGCTTGCGCATTTAAGACAGGCGACCCTGAATTACCTTTATAACTATCTAAATCAGTATCAAAGATATTTTTCTGATAATCATTACGCTTGACAGTCCCCCCACCCGCAATTTTTAGAGGCAAGCCATTAGGGTAACCAAAAATGACAAGTGGAGTCCCTTCTGCAATTTCATCGCCTTCAAATTCAAAGACCTGCCGGTTGCTTACCGGTCTATCCAGTTCAACAACGGCCCAATCTTCAGTTTGATTTTTTTTCACCTCCAACTCTTGCCTCATACGATAAACATCTGACGCTGGAAACCGGGTTTGAGCGCTGTTTTTACTGTTCATCTGGAAACCGAAGACGACATAAAAACTGTTTAATGGAATTCTCCCCCCTTGACTATCTCGCAAACAATGCCCTGCAGTCACTAAAGTATTATCAGCCACCAGGAATGCCGTACAAGTTGAGGTCACAGGTTGTGAGGAAAAAGGCTCACTGGCGCACCATCCTGCTCCTTGTAGCGTCATGTTATGATTAATAACATATTCATTACCTTGTCTTTTTAAATGATCAGTGCTGATTAAGGCTGCCGTTGATCGTGCTGCCTCACGTACAGCCCCTTTTGCAAGATAGGCATCGTAGCGGTTATCGGTGACATAAATGGCCTTACTTTTGCCAAAAATATCTTTACTTGTTGAACAAAGTTCCTGCTGGCGCTGCCGTGCATCCTGTAAATACCCATCCACCTGATCAGCGGCCATAAAAGCGGGCACATCACTGACATTAATGGGCGTATTACAATCGGCACTGACTGCGCTTACCTGTAGATAACTCACAGGAATCAACAGTAGGCCGGCATAAAGATTTAAGGGTTTAATCTTCATTTACTTATCCTGAATATCGATAACCTGTTTTGCTAATCCCCAGGCAGGTGCATCTTTCACTATGCGTAACGCTTTTTCCAGCTGTTGAGGCTGATCGTTAAGAACAGTGCGTATATCCGTTCCAGGAACAGTCACGATAAAAACAACCACGCTAGGGCCAGTGGGGGTCATCGCTTCTATCGACCAGCTTGAACCTTCTCCAGGAATTTTTTTCCAGCTGCCAGCGTCTATTTGATTATCTTGCGCCAGCTCATTAGGAAAAATTAGCGAAGTTTCATCATTTGAATCCACTTGTAAAATCCATAATAAGCCTGGTTTTTCAGATTTAACTTTTAACGTCAGTATGTCACCTAAAACCGCTGACCTAACTGCTTTGACACTCACCTTAAAGGTTTTTTCCGAAGGTTGCATCGCATTCAGTGCTGCCCAGTTAGGGCCAATATGCACATATTCTTTGGTCTCTTGTTTACAAGCCGTTATCATAAAAGTACCGATTAATAAGGCTATTAAGCTTATTTTTTTCATTATTTTTTCCTTGTGTAGTATTCTAGTCATTAGCAGTATAAGGTTTAATCATTATGGGGTGTATTGCAATAGCCCTCTTAGATTGATTAACGACAAACATTGACTTATCCAGGTTTAACGAAATTTCACCGATGCCTTGATGATTGATGACATCATTTTGATCATATAAAGCGACTAACGTATGCCGACCATAGGGAGGTGCTGCCTGAATAATAAGGGATTGAATGCCTTTACCATCCACTGGCACAATTTTCAAGAAGTCATATGCACCATCAGGATCTATCGTATAGAGATGCACATAACCTTTCTGATTAGCCCCGAAAATTATCTTAAATTGCTCTCCCTCTATATATTCATTATTTGCGCTGGAAATAAAAGCGACAGGATCACCTGAATTTGATACTCCCGGGGGTCTTGATGCGCTAAATAGCTGACTAAAAAAAGAAGGGTCTTCCGTTGGAATAGTGTTACTGACAATAGGTTGCTCTATGGGGTGCCTCTCGCCTGCAATAAATATATCAAAGGTTTTTACCACAAGATTAGCGCTATCTTTTTGTCCATAAGGGTCTGTAAACCGGACTCCCAGAGACTTTTCAAAGGCAGCGCTTTTACCCGCAACAAAGTGGCCCAGCGGCTGATAGCGATCAAAATCCACCTTGAGCGCTTTTGTACTTGCCACCATGATCATTTTTTCCTGGCCAGGACGGTCACTAAAAAACTCGATATCACGATTGGGCACAATATAGCGCTGCTGACCATAATAGTTATTAGGCTGTAAGCGATTGGGTACAATCATTATCGATTTACCTGTTTGCGGATCGACATTAAACAGATAAAGATAATAAGGTTTGTTACCTTTACTTCTTAAACGGATGGGTTCATTCACCCAGAAACTCTTTTTAATGGGCTGAACATCAACTAATAAATTACCTGCATTTGTATTGGGGCGAACTCTAATGGTTTTGTCTTTGCCCGGAACAAATAATGCAAAAGAAGTTGAGGCAAAACTAACGGCTAAGACGAGCAATAATAACCGCAGGGTCTTGACTAAAAAGGGCTGTTTCATATTTTTCTCCTAAAATAAAGGGTGTAACTCGTTCAATTGATATAACGGACAACTTATATAAAAGTGATAATTAATTCTCACTTTTCATCTACTCTTCTTACTCCTACACTCGGCCTGAAAACATATGGAGTATTTCTGCTGCAGGACGAAGTATCTCCCCAACTCGCAAATCGTAATAAACTGAGCTACTGTAGGTGCGAATTCATTCGCACGGTACAAACGTTAAAAGTTACCCAATTTATTTCTGCACATTTCTAAATCATAAACAAAAAATACAAACTGAAGACGAATCATAGAGAGGGGAGTAGGCTTTAGCCTACCTGTGTAACGCGTGGATTGTACGTGTAGGCTAAAGCCTACTCCCCTCTGATGTGCTCCACCTTAAAATGCTAGCCTTAAAAACTGTCTTTAAAAAAACTTTCGCAATCTCTGATTTTGGAAAAAATGTGATTGTAATCCCCCTCCTTCTCGTGACCAAACTCTGGTTTGAACGCACATATAGAGTTAGCTCTACTTATCGAGCCATTCTCGGCAAAGTTGCTCCTACATAATACTCCCAAGCAAAGCCTGGAAACAAGAATATCAACTCATTCTCCTAACAAGCTTGAGCAACTGTTTAGGTTCGAATGTATTTGCACTATGCGAATGAATTCGCTCCTACAGTTGCTCTGTTTATTTCGGACTCATCCCAGGAGACATAAAAAGAATTCATATTTTTCACGCTGGAACAAAGAGTGTCAATTTAGTACTTCACCTCTATCATTTGCCAATCCATAGATCCACCATTTTCATGACGAAATGATTCCAGTTGATCGTACCAATAGGCCTTGTCATAGCGCGCTTTAGTGCTACAACATTCAGGCATTGCACTCAACAGGCGACGTAATTTATTCGCGACTGATATATCATTAATAGCGATAGCATGGATATATTCCTTAGATACATTAGGGGGTAAATCAAATAATTCACTGTCTGGAAAACGCACTCTTTCACCTGCCATCAACTGAAATCGTGGTTGCCCACTATCAGGTAATAATTGATAAAATTGTCCTTCACTTCCTTCATTTAGCAGAAATATTTCTCCAGCTTGATTTAAACTCATACTGATACCAAAGCAATAGTTTATCGATTTCCCTCGCCGGATGGAACGCTCCCCCATGATCCAAGGATTGCTAGTACCACAGAAAGGTTCTCCTATAGGGCTAACAAGGTTCAAGCTAGCAAAAAGTTGCACCGATTTTATTGGTTCAGGTATGGGCGCAGGTTCTGGTGTAGGAACGGGTACTCGTTCTGGCATAGGCGCTGGTACCGGTGTAGGTATCGGCACTGGCGTGGGTGCCGGCACTGATTCGGGTGCTGGAACTGGCACGGGCTCAGGAGCGGGTACAGGTTCGGATTCAGGTTCAACTAGAACCAGTGCAGACTCTGGCAAAGACACATAAGCAGCGGTATCTATCCCTTTAAGATGTAGAGCTTCTTCCTTTTGCTCTGCGATCACCCAGAATTGTTGTAAATTTTTATCAATCTTATGGATTTGAGCGGTTAATATGATATTAGCTTTATCTCGTTGGTTAACAATTCGTACCTCATTGAAGCGAGATAAATAATTTCCTACTAAAGTCAGTGTATGTTTGGTAAACAAGGCTTGCTTGACATTATCCTCAGGATAAATATATAAGTTTTCATTACTACTTTGCTGTAATAAACAACTGATATTTTTGGCTAGATAGTTAGCCAGCAAATCCATTTGCTGCTCAGTAAACGGCAACGGCCTCAAACCACGCAATATTTCATCAGGATGGGTCTTTTTAAGTTTGCGTTGCTCACTTAAAGTCAGAGGCCCTTGCCAGGTTTTACCAAAACCTGACACCCACTGCCCCTGATCAGGGTCTAATGCTTTGACCGAAAGTTGAAACTCATCATTAACTGGCTTTAAGTCAAAACCAATATAATAACGACTTTTTTGCTTCGATTGACACTGTATATCCTGTAACCGAGTATGATGGCGTAACGCGGTATTGGATGATTGCCAGATTAAATTGACACCTTTACTTTCGAGTAAAGTGTTAAACACCTGTCCTCTTATTTCAGTGGTCAAGTCATCAATTTGAGCCTCAACCTGTTCGCCCTTCATATCAACTAGAATAAGGGGCTGTTGTTTAAAGCGCGGATGCTGACCCAACTCTTTTACAAGGTAGGGTGAAAGCTCCTCTGTTGTCCATTTCTTTAAACCAGAGGAGCTACTACAGCCCGTTATCGCCAGCGATAATAGCAAAACCCAGGAACGTGAATTATTCATAATTAAATCTCATTAGTTGTCGATATGGTTGAGTAGCATGACTATCTTGTGACAGAACATCTTTTTTTCTATTGCCTGCCCCACAGAATGCAGGTGATCAATAAGAGGCTCTATCACGGGAAACGCCACTAGTTCTTCGCTAAAATAATCAATACGTTGTTGCTGCAAACGATAGTATTCAGTGTCTATAACAGGCTCTTCTTGTGCACATTGCAACTGCATTAAAGCCAACCAACGCCCCATGACTTGTAAAGTATCATTTTGTTTTTGACATTGATCAGCCGTCATTGATTCAGGACAATCAGGGAACTCAGCAGGATATTGCTGGATAATAGCTTGCCATTCATTTTCAGTAAGCTTACCTGCTTTTTGCAGCACGATAAGCCCCGACCGAATCCCGACTGAAACAGCCTTTTTAGCTTTATCATAAGGAGTTGGCTGAACAAAGCTAAGTGTTTTTTCATAAGACTTGTAAGACCAGCCTGATAAAGTTCGCTGACTAGAAAATTTCTCGTAATCCTGGTCAATACCCTGCATCATATCTGGATGCAAAAATGATTTTAAACCTATTACCCCAACAAACACGGCCATTACAGCAACAGCTAAACCACCGCCCTGCCAGATTTTCTGCTCCCCTATGAGCCAGTTCTGGCATCGCTGCCACAAACTCACCCGCTGCGCTTGCGTCTCGTTATTCAACAATTGCTCACTCATTAGCAAGTCTTGCCAAAGTTGATAACAGTCAGCATCTCGAGCAACATAGCTTTTAACTTCTGCACTTCTTTTTTTGGGTAGTTTTTTCTGCCGCCACAATTCAATTTCCAATAAGCTAGGGCGCTCCCCCTCAGGAGGAGGAGACCCTGCAGACAAAGCGAGTAAAACAGCTTTTTTGTGCGTCTTAGTTGATATTTTTGAGGATTTTGTCATGAGTAAATTTATACTATTTGTATTCTATAATTGAAATAACGGACAATTCATTAAGAACTCATAAATTAATTTAGTAATTGCATATCAATCTCATGTTTTTCCAGCGTCTGACGAATTTTTTGCAAGGTTTGCTTCAATTGATAACGCACTGTATATGTCTTGATATTCAGCGCCCTTGCCGCTTTAGCAATCGCATAGCCTTCAATATAAATCAATGTAAGAAGTAAGCGCTCATCATCATCTAGGCTAAGCCGTAGGTTTGTCGATAAACTTTGCCATTGCACAAGTATATGTTCGGATGCGCTATCAATATTTGTTTCTGAATTATCTCGTTGCAATATCAGGTTAATTAATAACCTCAATTCATTACCTGAAAGTTGTTCATCTGCGGTTGAAAAGTCCCCCGACTGGTGCTCCTCTGTCCATTCTTCTGAGCTTTTAAACGTTGAGCAATAGGGTTTTGACTCTAGCACCGGAATAATGTCTTTCACTTGTTCCAGGCAGGGCGCATCTGTTTCAGGTTCCGCAGGATGACAACAGACTTTTTCTGCAATGGCATGCGCTGGAAGCCCTGTCTGGCAAAGCTGTTTAGCAGTACGGTTCCACAAAGGACCTAACTGATTAACCCAGCTTTTTGGTCGACATCTACCAAAATGCTCACGTCGTTCATCTTTTAACAAATTTCGAAAAGTTGAAAATACCAGAGCATCCGAAGTATCCTTACGTGGATAATCTTTAAGTTTTTCAAATAATTTGCCCCATGCATTCTGAAATGCATCGTTAATTAAGTGGGGATGGCCTGCAAACTGGCTTCTGGTTTCTTTATAAAAACGTTTTTCCCACTCTTCTGTAAAATAGCGATCGTACCAAGACATAGAGAGTTTATTATAGTTATTGATTAATGGGAGGGGCATCAATTAAATCATCCATAGCCAAATTTATACTACACTAGGTCACGAATGCCGAGTTTATTGCTATAGAACCTAGATAATAACAGAAAGTTTACACTTTTTATATTTATCACATAAAGTCAAGGAAGCAGCTCACATATTCCAGTTTCCTGGCAACAAGGAATTCACTGGAAAACAGCCCAGATATGAATATAGTCCCGATAAGCAAGACAGCCACCTACTTCATATACCCCCTAAATTTTTAAATGAAGGTGCATAAAGGACTTGAACAAAATAAAGTTTTTTATTTCAGAAATAGCTGCAGTGTGTCACTCTATAAACCCTGTTCCACTCTGAATGATGCACACTCAATATAGAAAGCCTAATGATCGCCAAACATAATACTCAGAAACGCATATAAGTCATCTATTAGACTTTCAGAAAAATAATTTCCCGGATACCATCCCTTCGAGGGATGTTATCCGTCATACAGATGGAATTTATTTATCTGAAAAGCTATATTGTATAAGTGCTAAGGTTCCTGCAACAAATGACTTAGGGACATGGAAAAAAATAATTATCCATTCCTGTCTCATCCGTATCACCTCCATCATCGTAGGCTGGAATAGCGCTAGCGTTTTCCGGCATTCTTGGGTGACCTTACCAAAGGTGGAAAATGCTAACGCTATTCCACCTTACGCACAATGCCTATTAACGGCTAAAGATGCTTGTCAATGCTCAAAAGAAACGCATGCAATTTTTGAATCATTTTAGACAAGCACTAAAAAAGCAGATAACAGCCCAAAAGGATTCACACTTCACTTCGGGATGATTATTATTTTCCACTTCCCTTATATGAAGAAGGCGCATCCTTCAAGGAAGTTGGCTTTAGCCTACTCTTATTTTCTACACTCTAAACAAAAGACTGATGCTTTACCCTGCAACTAAAATAAAAGGAATGTATTTTAAAACGCCCTTGCTTTCTTCCTAAAGAAATAGAGGTGAAATCTACCGAGTTCTAGCCAAACGAAACCCCACGTAATCAAAACGCACCCACGGAATATTTTTGGAACGATAAGCAAGGCGTAACCGACTCGGCTCGCTATCAAATGAGCCCCCTCGCAAAACAAGCTCATCGGTATCACTAGCGATACTTTTGCTTAGACAGCGAACCTCCCTCCCAGCATAATTCTCAGCATACTGTGAACACGTCCATTCCCAAACATTACCACTCATATCATATAAGCCATAAGCATTTGCAAGATAACTGCCGACAACATTTCTAAGTTGCGCATGATCATCACAAAAAAAGTACTTGCCCCAATTGTGTACTTTATCAGCCACATTCGCGTATCGACAGGCACTACTATCCTCTTTATCTCCCCAAAAATACGCAGTCTGTGTTCCAGCTCTTGCGGCATATTCCCATTCTGCTTCAGTGGGTAAACGATATCCACCGGCACTATTTTTATTTAGCCAGCTGATATACCTGTGCGCGTCATACCAGCTAATACAAACAACTGGCTGCTGGTCAGACCGAGCCGCTGCCTTCCAGTTTGATCCTGCCCGCCATGCCCATTTCTTTTCATTAGGGCGATAGGCATAACACCCTTTTTCATTAACATTTTTTTCAGCTTGTGTACGATACGCCGTTGCATGGACAAATTGTTTAAACTCACCCACTGTGACTTCATTCTTACCTAGTTGAAAGCTATCTATACACACCTTATGCAGGCGTTCGTCATCATCTCTATCCGTTTCTCGCTCTGAACTTCCCATTTGATAGCAACCTGTGGATATATCTACCATGCTCGGTAAAATTCGTTTTTGCTGGGTCCCTTTCTTAGTGCTTGCATTCTTTTCCTGCAATACAACTGAATACACTTTATCTTCAGCAGCTAGTACCAGCCACTCTGTATGCCGATAGTAACCTGGTTTACTGACCTCTATATGGTACCTCCCAGGCTTTAGCTGTATCCCCGGCCGATATTTTTTGCTAATATTTAAAATTCTTATGCGGGCATCATCAGGACTAGTATTAAGTGTTAAATGTGCTTGCTGAGATGAGGCGGCAGACATTACGCCTATTTGATTGAGCTTTATTTTGGCTAGCCCGGCATACAGCCCATTTGGGTATTGCTGTAAATAACTTTTAAAATAATCCGCATTACTTTCATTGCGCATACTTGTCCAGAATACAACCTCAGCCTGCTTGTTTTCAGCTTCGACAGGGTAAGCAAAAGTCTTGGAAACACTTTTATCAATCGCACTCTCCGAAAAATAAAAATCACCTAATATAACCCCTGATTGCCAGGGTAATTGCTTTTTTGCAGTGGCTCTATACACTTTATTAGCAGTCGTTTTAAAGACCTTTTCTACCGTTACATCAGGCGTATCTATGGCTTGCAGCAAGTATTTTGTAAACAATCCATTGCGCCCCACCCCATCCGAAGCCACTTCACCTGGCGAAGTGGCATAGAGTATTAATGACCCTTTAGGAGGATCCATTCGGGTTAATCCGCGATTTGTTGAGCGAAATTGGCGTGCATAAGGGTTATTCCGACAGGCATCCAGAATCACCATATTCATATTATTACCTGCGTATTGCATAAACTTCATCACTCGCCCAGCATCTATGCTTTCGTATTCAACATCAACCTCAGAACGAATATTGGCATTCACAGGGATCAGGTAATTTCTGCCATCCACTTCTACACCATGCCCGGCAAAAAAGAATAAACCTACTGCATCTTTTTGAGATAACTGTGAAGTAAATGACCGTATTCCTTCTTTCATCTGCCGTTTACTTGCATTTTTAATAAGGGTGACCTTAAATTTCTTTTTCTTTAATAAGGCAGCCATATCGACAGCATCATTGACTGGGTTTTTTAAGACCCCTATATCACTCGAATAATGGCTGTTACCGATCACCAATGCATAGCGCTGTGCATTAGCATTTGGGAGTAGGGTCAGTAAGGTGATAAAAAGAACACTTTTAAACATAGGGTATTCCGTATTTTCTGATTCTTATAATTTAATATTGACTTAGGAATGGGAATTAAATAAGTTGTGCAATTATGGCGCAGTATTTTTGTTTGCCTTCAAGGCGCGGTAACAGGCGCATAGCTAGCTACGTAACTGTTGCCGCAACGCTGAAGGCGAGCAAAAAGACAAGTCAGAATGCACACGTTATTTGATTCCCATTCCTTAATATAATATAACGGACTTTTATAAAATTCTTAACAAAGTTTTAGGTTAATAAATCCTAGATCGTTTGATCTACTGGTCCTGATGCAACGCCATATAAAACTTATAACGATTATAAATTCTCAATTGTTCAATATACTTTCACGCATTCATGGATGCGGTTGTCTAGCGAGCTAATTTTTGTCGGGAGCAAAGCCAGCTCCGTACTTGATACCGGGAAGTTGAAACAGGCGCATAGCACAGTACATAAAAGTTTCACAACACAGCTTCCGACTAAAAATAGGCCACTAGGAATCCACAGCCGTGACTGTGCAAAGTATTCGTAACAGCAACAACAGAGAAATGTCACTAAAGTACCCACTTCCAGTATTGCCTAAATTTTTTCGTACACACACCTCAAATACAATTCCTTACTTACCCTCTATATTTAAGTAATATTAGAAATCCTTTGCTCTCTCTGCGAATGAAAATACAGGGAGGAACACCTCAGCAATGAATGACCTCTATCATTCTACTATAAACTACCATTATAAAATGGGCATACTCACAGGATCTAAATAGCGACAGTAATTTCCTAAGTAGCAATAGCTGAAGGTATTGCATTCAACCAAAAAATAGCTTTCCCGTGTCTAAAGGATAGCTAGCAACTCTATATTTGTTCCAAAAAAGCAGCCATTACTTCATCAAATGACCACGGCTTGTTAAATTTAAGCTACATAAAAAAATCGCCACCTATCATTTACTAGATTGCATGTCCGATAAAAACGGGTTGTCACCATGAACAAGCTAAAGGACATGGAGGTTTATACTCGATGTTCCAGTTTTCAGCTATAACTGGGCTTGAA
>CAYZUM010000040.1:0-15652 GCA_964481455.1 uncultured Methylomonas sp.
TAAAAATAGATAATAAAATCAACGCACTACAAAAACTGGAACATCGAGTATAAAGATACTAACAGTGGTGAGTATGCCAATCGGTGGCTAGCAAGTGCCATAAAACTAACGCCAGCTGCCAGCAATGAAGTGCTGAGTGAGGTTGTTGCTGGGTCTGCTTACCTTGGCCAGCTAGATAAAACACTAGAAATTATAACGAATGCTCCACCGCAGGTTATTCAGGATGAATTACTCTTAAAGGCCATTCGGGTGTTTGTTGATACAAGGTCGTATAATTATGCGAACAAGCTCATTTCCCGATTAGAAAACCCTTACTACAGAGCAACTTCTGAAATACTTATCGCCAGCCATGCACAAAGATACTCATATCAACTGGCATTTACAGAAACTTACGTCAATAAAGAAATTAGTTCCCCGCTAGATAAAGCAATCATTATGAGTCAGCTAGCACTTCAATATTCAATTCTGGTAAATCATCAAAAAACAAAGACACTGTACCAGTCTGTCAAACAATACCTTAACTCAGTACCCGCTTCAAACGGGAAAGATAAGGCTTTGGAGATTATTAGTTCAAATTTCTCCCGCACACTTAATACCCACTATGCAAGAGAATTGCAGACATCCATTCAGTCTCCCGCTATTCACTCGATGTTCCAGTTTTTGTAGCATGTTGATTTTATTATCTTTTTTTTATTTCGGTAAAATTAAGATTACCTTTAAAATCAATTGATTAACTTTTATTGCAACAAAATCTAGGTGCCTTCAAGCCCAGTTATAGTTGAAAACTGGAACATCGAGTATTCAGGCAAACCTAGAGGCAGAAATCGCAAGAACACAGAGAGTAGCCTCCCTCATTAATTAAACTATGTTATATAGTGCCTGAACGAAAAATCCAGAAGCCTTGATATGAAAAGGATACAGAGATTTATTTTATTTGAAGATTTTTAATAAATCACGAATATCAGCATGATTTGAATGAATTTAGGTACTTTAGTTCCTGCTTCGATAAACCTTCAAAGCATTATTCCCTCTGAACCCCATAGTTAACGGACATTTCAGAGTTTCCGTTCAGGCACTATATAGCTTTATTTTAATGCTTTACCTCCCCTATTTTTCTCATTTCACATGACCTTAATAACACAATTGACTTGTAATACAGGGCATTAAAAGTTGGCTTACTTTTTGTATGTATAATTGAAGACATAACTTCATTAACTGACAAATTATGAGCGATCAAGAATCTCAAGTTTCTAACAGCGCAATTTTACTGGGCGCTGGTCTTGCTATCGCATCATTTATCGTTTTACCTGCTGTTGCTGCACGCTTGGGTATTGGGTCTAGTCTAACCGGCGCAATGCGCATCGCATTAATGAAAGCCTCGACAAAAGTATGCAACAACAACCAAACTAGCCACACAATGGATAAACCTTGCCCACCAGAAGTCGACTGCCATTAATAGTGACCTAGGAGGCTGCCCAAAAATAGAAAACCTACTGCGGAAAATCCCTTTTGGTCAGCTTTCCCGATCATATTCGTTAAAGAGCAAACACTTCGCCTCAAATGATCGAAAAATCTGACTCAAAATGGCTTTCCCTCGCGACGAGTTCTATTCTTGGGCAGCCTCCTAGTTGCAGGATAAACACCTATTTTTTAGTAAACTCTTCCCCAAAGAGCCACTATATCTGGTATAGTAAAAAATTGCCTCTCCCCTGCTTATTAAGATGCGCTTAAGATAACTAGGGGATTAATTGCTTTTCTGATACTGCCCTCAATACTATTGACACTTATGGCTGACGAAAAAAAACCATGTGATTTATGCGGACTCCCTGTTGAAGTAGAAGGCTTTACTCTTCTCACAAAAGAAGGTAAAAAACAATTTTGCTGCGAGGGTTGTCAGGGTATATACCAAATGCTAAATGAAGATAACCTACTTCCGGAATAAGCCTCTATCTGTCACTTTTTACTACTTTTAGAGAATTATAATGGCCTCATAATCATAGTAAGCATGCCGCGGCAACAACAATCAAGCATGCTAAAAATCTTGCCCACTCCGGGATGGATAAGCATGAAGTTTCAACTACATTAATGAAAGGAGCTGTCATGTCAGCAGGTGCATAAACAGGAAAAACCATCATGAGTACAATCACTAAACATCCTCTGCTTTTAATAGGCATTGGAATGGTCGCTGGCTACTATACCCATAAATACAGAAAAGAAATCATCTCTTCTGTTAGTTCAGTCGGCGATAAAGGCAAAGACTTTATTCTGCAACAAAAAGAAAACCTGGAAGATATTGTTGCAGAATCCAAAGAAAGCGAAGAATAGGAATAGCCTGACTAACCATTCAACATTCAATATATAGAAGGCTAGCGAAGCTAAGGTAACTCGGAACACCCACCCACCCATCTTGCTAGTCTTTTTGTTCGTCTTCAGCGTTGTAGAAACAGTTTCGTAGCCAGCTATGCGCCTATTTCTACTAATGGAAGACAAACAAAAATCCTGCGCAATATGGGTGGTTTATTTATTGCGCCTTACCTGAGGAAATAGCGGTAGCTATCACAAAAGAAATTGAAAGCATTAACGGTGTCTATCGCGTCAATTTATTTCACAACAAAAAAAACTCTCCATTCGCTTTACTGAAGAGAGTCTGCCTTATCTTGAGCTGGTTCAGAAACGGATCAATTTACTCAACAGCCTTGAAAAAAAAGGCTTCTTGACAAGCAAACCCGTAACGGTCAAAAGCAATAATATAAAACTCGATCCTCAAGTTTTTAATTTTTTTATTTCTTGACTTTTTAAAACAGCCTAAAACTTTAGTTTTTGCCAAAATAAAGGTTCGATTTAGCCTAAATTTCACCCAGACATGTGGTTTTTTGTGGAATCAATTGGAAAAAACTTTTAATTTTTTCTGAGATTTTAAATTTATCAAGAATAACGGAAATAGTGACTTTATATCTAACATCATAACATGCTGTTATATAAAATACTTTTCATTTAAAGCAGTTTTTATGCCAATTTTTATATTTTGAAAAACTAAAAACTTGAGGATCGAGTAAAAGGAAATATCAAACTACCTGACTGGAAGGGCGTCAACTGGGCAAAAGATAAATATACTGAAACCAAGGAAACAGCTCAGGCTATCGGGATACTGACAAAATTCGGGCTGAAAAGAAAGCCTGAAATTTTCACCAACACTGAAAAAAATCTGATTACCTTTTTTAATGATGTTTTAGTATTCTTTCTCATTAAAATACACTGGAAGCTGATGACTAAAAAATGGCTTTTATCACCGATGAAATACCGTTATCAATGGATCACTATTTTATATTTAATGTATTTATTTATCCGCTCTAAAACCAATAAAAACAAATAAAGTCTAAGCTCGCTATGACCCAGCCTTTTCAGCCTAAACACTTTGAGCTTCTTCATGAACTTAAAAATCGAATTCGCATCCATATTCGGATACTCGAAAAAGATCCCGAACGAACTTATATTTTTGAAATTATTTTAAAAAAACGCCCAGAAATAAAGAGCATCAAATCTGTTCCTGAAATTGGCTCCGTCACTCTTTATTTTGATCATTCAGCACTTCCCAAACAGAATTTGTTAACCATTCTGGATATGGTTCTGGGAAATATAGGTACTAAGAAAATCAGTCTGCCGAAGAGCAACACGGTTGAAGATTTAAGCGTTCCTTTACAAGATATAAGTTTAGCAATAGAAAGCATGAGCTGCGCATCATGTGCACTATTACTGGAAATGTCTTTAAAGCGCGACCCTCGCGTACATGATGCAACCGTTAATTTTGCCTCTGCAATTGCATCTGTTAACGGGCGTCTGACGCAGCCTGATATGGCAGAAATTATAAGAAAATTAAGTTATAGAGCAAACTTGATGGATACGCTATCACAGCGTCAGGAACTTATAAGAAAGGAGCACCAGCGCCTGGCCAGCGCTAAAAAACGATTTATCTGGGCCAGCGTTCTGAGTGCCCCCCCCCCTAAAGTCACTGGTGGCTGCGTTAACGGCACCGGCGTATTAACCATTAAGGCAACAGCAATCGGCATGGATACTGTATTGGCGGGAATCATTCATATGGTTGATCACGCTCAGACCTCTAAATTACCTGTACAGAAAATGGTCGATAAAATTTCGGCAGTGTTTGTTCCGAGTGTTATGGGGATTTCAGCACTCACATTTGCTTCCTGGACACAGGCCGGAGCACCCTTTAGCTTTGCCTTTAGCAATGCGGTCACAGTCTTGTTGATTGCCAGCCCTTGTGCGCTAGGGCTGGCGACACCCACCGCTATTATGGTTGGTACAGGCCAATCGGCTAAGCGAGGCGTCTACATACGCAATGGCGAAAGTCTGGAAACTGCAACGCACTTAACCGCCATTATTTTTGATAAGACAGGTACTATTACTGAAGGAAAACCTCAAGTCACTGACTTTATTAATATTAGCACTTTGGATGATGAAGTGCTGCTAACGCATGTTGCTTCAGCTGAAAATAATTCAGAGCATTTTCTGGCTCAGGCAATTGTTAATTATGTGCAAGGTTTACATGAATTTGATTTTCTAACGGTGGCAGACTTTAACGTGACAGCAGGGCGGGGCTTACACGCAAAAGTGGGTCAACATCGAACGTTGATTGATAACCAGGCGTGGCTTGAAGAACAGGGTATTGATATTTCCGAGCTACTACCCCCTATAAAGACACTCGGCCTAGCTGGAAAAACACCCGCATTAATCGCTGTCGATGGCAAGGCCAGCGCACTATTCGGTATTGCTGATCAACCCCATTCCTAAGCACCGATACCATGAAAATTATCAAACAGAATTTATTCTGGGCATTCGGTTACAACACGGTTGCTATACCCATTGCTGCAATCGGCAAGCTCAACCCTATGATTGCCTCAGCTGCGATGGCTTTAAGCTCCGTTTCTGTTATAGTTAACTCTTTACGTATCAACGGAAAATAAAGTGGTAGATTTTTTCGCTCATCTGGATTACAGAGTATACACACTTGCCTTAATGACAGGTTTTTTTGGCAGTGGCCACTGCGCTGGAATGTGTGGTGCCTTAGTCGCCGGCTTCTTTATGAAAACCGAGAAAAAAAGTGTCTGGCCCTATATCGCCTACCATTTCGCTCGCATCAGCATGTATTTTATTGTTGGCATAGTCGCTGCTTTTTTAGGTGTTGCACTGGTCTCAACGGGTGTATTAGGCCATATTCAAGGCATTCTGCAAGTCGTTATTGGTTTTTTTGTTATTATTTTAGCGCTAGGCATTGTGGGGCTTTCTCCCTGGCAATTTTCGATGAAATATATGCCCACCAAAGTGCTCAATAAAATCTTTATGGCAGCAGCCAGGCGCGGTTCCGTCCTTGGCGCGAGCATGGGAGGCATGTTAAATGGTCTAATGCCCTGCCCACTTACTTTTGCCATGGCAGTGAATGCAACAACAGCACCTTCGCTGGTAGAAGGCGGGTTGATGATGTTAGCTTTAGGGGTAGGCACCTTACCCACCATGCTTGTTGTCACATTTGCGTTTGGCAAGCTTGGGACTGCGGCACGTGGCCTAATGTTAAAAGTGGCAGCAGTGCTGATGATTGTAATGGGGGCAAATACAATGTACAACGGCCTCCGTTTTCTGACTTCCGATAATGGTTTTAAGGAAATGATGCACCACATGCAGACTATGGAATTAATGGGTATGGGGCAGGAAAAAGAGCCCAAAATCATGGGGGTGGATCACTTTCTGCATAATATGCCATAATGTTTGTTCCTTGAATTAAAATGAAACTCACAGCTAACGATCTACTTGTTCTACATCAGGCAGCAGAGGTATTAGAAAATCCGAGTTTTGGTTCCCGAATGACTAAAACTGTTGGCGGTGCTGTGGAAAAAACCATCGCAATTCTGCCCGCACAGGTTTCGCTGTCCTTAAATGACATGACACGTACTGCCTTAGAAAAATCGCTAGAGGGTGCTATTTTTACTTTGAACTCTCGTAAAAGCAGCATTCCCTTTAATAAAAGACATAAATTCTTTGCCGGCTTAAGCGGTGCGCTGGGCGGTGTTTTTGGGTTCACAGCGATCACCATAGAACTTCCCCTGTCTACCACCATAATGTTACGCTCTATAGCTGATATTGCACGGTTTCATGGTGAAAACCTTAGCCATGCGAGTACCAAAATGGCCTGCCTGGAAGTCTTTGCATTAAGTGATAATGCTAAGCATGGTTCTGAAACAGGGTACTACGCTATACGTTCCATACTTGCCAAAGTACTTGCTGATGCATCAGCCCAATTGACGCCCCCTTCCATTAGCAAAGAAAGTGCCCCACTTGTCAGCAAAGCCATCAATCAAATTGCAGCACGTTTTAGTATTCCTGTTTCTGAAAAACTAGCTGCGTAATCCATACCCGTCATTGGCGCCATCGGCGGCGCAGGCATTAACCTATTATTTATTAATTACTTCCAGAACATTGCACATGCGCATTTCGCGTTACGCAAGCTGGAACGTCATTACACACCTGAGCTGGTAAAATTAAATTACCAAAAATATCTCGCACAAATCAACTAATTTCAGTTATTTTACTGTATTATAACTAGCCCTCTTAGATTTTCCTGCGGCAGATAATGAAGATAGGCCCTTACCAACTCAAAAACAAACTTGTTTTAGCGCCAATGGCAGGTATTACCGACCGTCCCTTTAGAAACCTGTGCAAGCAATTTGATGCGGGTTTAGCGGTTTCAGAAATGGTTGCCTCTAACCCCGCTCTGCGTAAACATAAACGCACTTTGTTAAAGGCAGATCACAGCGGCGAGATAGGCCTGCGCTCCGTGCAAATTCTTGGGACAAACCCAGACCAAATGGCCGAAGCGGCTCAATTTAATGAACAACGTGGCGCACAAATCATTGATATCAATATGGGCTGCCCTGCTAAAAAAGTCTGTTCAGTTGCAGCAGGTTCTGCCTTATTACGCGATGAAGACTTAGTAAAAAAAATTCTTGATTCTGTCGTTAACGCGGTCAACATCCCGGTTAGCTTAAAAATTCGTACTGGTTGGGACAAAGAGAGTCGCAATGCCATTAAAATAGCCCAGTTAGCCGAACAATCAGGTATTGCAGCATTAACGGTACATGGCCGCACACGCGCTTGTGCTTTTAAAGGGGCCGCTGAATACGACACGATAAAACAGGTGAAGCAAGCGGTTAATATTCCCGTCATTGCAAATGGCGATATTGATTCCGTAGAAAAAGCACAATATGTTTTATCTTATACTGGTGCGGACGCCATTATGGTTGGTCGTGCGGCACAGGGTCGCCCATGGTTTTTTCAGGAAATTCAGCATTTTTTACAAACGGGAGAACAGTCGATTCAGGCTGATTTAGTTAAAATTAAAAGCACATTACAACACCATCTGGAAGATTTGTATTTATTTTACGGATCGCTTAATGGTGTTAGAATAGCACGTAAGCATATTGGTTGGTATTTCGATCACTTAGGTTCATTACCGCCTCTGATTAAAAGCAAAATTTACCAGACCGACTCCCCAGAATTACAGTTATCTCTTGTTAACTCTGCATTTAACCTTTTTGACCAACCAATGCCATCAACACATGCAAATACAGTCTTCAAGTATTGACCCAATGACCACATCCAAAACACCTCCCCCCGCCCCCTTATCTGCTCAGGTAAAAACGGCTGTCAATCATTATTTAGCTCAGCTGGATGGGCTTGATGCAACTGGCTTACACGCTATGGTACTTGCAGAAGTTGAAAAACCATTATTTGAAGCGACCTTGCAACACTCAGGTTACAACCAGACCAAGGCC
Organism: uncultured Methylomonas sp.; assembly: GCA_964481455.1. Classification (GTDB taxonomy): domain Bacteria; phylum Pseudomonadota; class Gammaproteobacteria; order Methylococcales; family Methylomonadaceae; genus Methyloprofundus. The sequence goes on from CAYZUM010000040.1 coordinate 7,845, forward strand.
GCACAAATACTTGGTATTAGCCGCAGCACATTGCGAAAAAAGTTAGCGTTATACAATTTAACCTAATCGAACAACATATAAGCCTTAAGAGATTTTCATGAAAAAAAAAGTTAACCGGGCCTTAATCAGCGTCTCCAATAAAACGGGTATTCTTGATTTTTGTCGCCAATTAGACACATTAGGCATTGAGTTATTATCAACGGGGGGAACCGCTAAATTACTCGCTAACAATGACATAAATGTCACCGAAGTTTCAGATTATACGGGCTTCCCTGAAATGATGGATGGCAGAGTTAAAACCTTACACCCTAAGATTCATGGAGGCATTCTGGGCCGTCGTGGTAAAGATGATGAAGTGATGATTGCTAATGGCATTAAGGCCATTGATATGGTGGTGGTCAATCTCTATCCTTTTGAGGAAACCGTTGCAAAACCTGACTGTGATTTAGCAACGGCCATCGAAAACATCGATATTGGCGGACCTAGCATGATTCGGGGAGCCGCTAAAAATCATAATGATGTTGCTATTGTGGTTGATCCTGACGATTATGCGCCGGTATTAACAGAGTTGCTTAAGAATGACAACCAGCTTGCCCAGCAGACCCGTTTCAATCTGGCACTAAAAAGTTTTGAACATACTGCAAACTATGACACGGCTATTTCACAGTATTTAGCTAAAGTGAACCAGCAAACATTCCCTGATACTTTGAATTTACAATTTAATAAAATACAGAGTATGCGCTATGGTGAAAATCCACATCAAAATGCTGCGTTCTATCAGGAAAAATCACCTGCTTCTGGCACCATTTCAACGGCGAAACAATTGCAAGGTAAAGAGCTTTCCTACAATAATATTGCCGATACCGATGCCGCTCTTGAGTGTGTTAAATCCTTTACCGAAAAACCTTCCTGCGTTATCGTTAAACACGCTAATCCTTGCGGAGTTGCTCAGGCGGATAGCCTACTTGATGCCTATGATTTAGCCTACTCAACTGATCCAACATCCTCTTTTGGGGGTATCATTGCATTCAACCGCGAATTAGACGGTGCAACAGCCGCTGAAATTATTGCACGACAGTTTGTTGAAGTTATTATTGCACCCACTATTAGTGCAGACGCGCAAACGATACTCGCAGAAAAGAAAAATGTACGTGCTCTAGAATGTGGACTATGGAAGAGTGGTAATCTCCCCAGTCTGGATTACAAGCGTATCTCTGGTGGCTTGCTAGCGCAAGACAAAGACTATGGAACGATTAGCAAAGCGGAAGTCAAAGTGGTCAGTAAACGCTCTCCGACAGAGCAAGAATTAACAGACTTATTATTTGCCTGGAAAGTCGCTAAATTCGTCAAATCCAATGCCATTGTCTATTGTAAAGACGGGCGTACTATTGGGGTGGGTGCTGGACAAATGAGCCGTGTTTACTCAGCTAAAATTGCCGGTATCAAAGCCGCTGACGAGGGCTTAACGGTTCCTGGTTCAGTGATGGCGTCGGATGCATTTTTCCCCTTTAGAGATGGACTTGATGCTGCGGCCGAAGCTGGAATTACCGCGGTTATTCAGCCCGGTGGCTCAATGCGTGATGCGGAAGTGATTGCTGCTGCAGATGAACATAATATCGCGATGGTGTTTACTGCTATGCGCCATTTTAGACACTAAAATATAGATCAAAAGTAGGGTGGGCAAGGCTTTTCTGCCCACCTATTATAACACAGTAACCTGGGCAGAAAACAGCGCCCACCCTCATTATCCAAAGTTTTATTTATGAAAATTCTTATAGTCGGTAGTGGCGGTCGTGAACACGCCCTTGCCTGGAAAGCCAGCCAATCACCTAAAGTGGACACTGTTTATGTTGCACCCGGCAACGCAGGGACTGCCTTAGAAAACAAACTCACTAATGTAGCACTTGTCGTCGAAGATATTGATGGCTTGCTTAGTTTTGCTCAGCAAGAAAGCATAGGTCTCACCATCATTGGCCCTGAAGTCCCTCTGGTTGCCGGAATTGTTGATGCTTTTCAGGCAGCAGGCTTAAAATGTTTTGGCCCTAGCGCAAAAGCAGCACAACTAGAAGGTTCAAAAAAATTCTGTAAAGACTTTATGACGCGTCATAATATCCCGACGGCCGAATACCAAACCTTTACCGATCAAGAGGCTGCGTTAGATTATATTGAACAAAAAGGTGCCCCTATTGTGGTTAAAGCGGATGGTTTGGCGGCGGGTAAAGGTGTTATCGTTGCCTTAAGCAAAGACCAGGCTATCGAAGCTGTCAAAGATATGCTTTCAGGCAATAGCTTCGGAGAAGCAGGAAGTCGCGTGGTGATTGAAGAATTCCTGGCCGGCGAAGAAGCCAGTTTTATTGTGATTGCCGATGGTCAGCAGGCTTTACCTATGGCTAGCTCGCAAGACCACAAAGCACGTGACAATGGAGATAAAGGCCCTAATACAGGTGGGATGGGAGCCTATTCCCCAGCACCAATAGTCACTGAGGCAATACATCAACGCGTAATGGACGAAGTCATTAACCCCACCTTAAAAGGTATGGCTGAGGATGGTATGCCTTATACGGGATTTTTATATGCAGGCCTGATGATTTCACCCACTGGCGAATTAAAAGTATTGGAATATAACTGCCGTTTTGGTGATCCTGAAACACAACCTATTATGATGCGCTTAAAAAGCGACCTAGTGACGCTTTGTGAGGCTGCTCTGACACAGAACTTAGCCAATATCAATACCGAATGGGATGAGCGTAGTGCGCTTGGTGTCGTATTAGCCGCCGGAGGGTACCCTGATAGCTATGCTAAGGGCGATATCATTAAGGGCTTGCCCACCAGCGAAGAGACTGATCGTAAAGTGTTTCATGCCGGTACCCAACAACAAGATGGTCATACAGTCACCGCTGGTGGTCGTGTTTTATGTGCTTGTGCACTGGGTGATGACATTCAACAGGCGCAAGAAAATGCTTACCAGTTAACCCGGAAAATCTCTTGGGATAAAGTCTATTATCGGACTGATATTGGCTTTAAGGCTCTAAAAGAATAGCATATAGACGTTCAGAACAATAACATTCCTCAAAGGGATGGTCTCCGTAAGAATGGGAATTGAATACGTTGTGCAATGATGGCGCAGTCTTTTTGCTTGCCTTCAAGGCGCGGTAACAAGCGCATAGCTGGCGACGTAACGGTTTCCACAACGCAGAAGGCGAGCAAAAAGACACGTCAGAATGCACACGTTATTTGGTTCCCACTCCTTAGCATTGATAATGTGTTGATGGCTATTAGCCTAAAGAAATGTCAACGAAATCTGATAACCTATATTTTTAAATAATTAACTTTTTTGTGCCTATAAAGCAAATAGCGACCTCTTCAAGTTCTCCATATTCTTTATGATAACGCCTAAAACCACCGCCTATAATTAGCTCCTGCCCTAGATAATGACCAGTATTGCCCCGAATCTATTTCATATTCCTGAAAATCATACCTTACGTTTTTCTTTACATAATGAGATACATGCACGTCCACCCGTCCCTTTAAAACTCCCTGTTAGCGCAAGCCACTTGGCATTAACACTTGATGAGCAGGAAAAAAAACAGGAACGCCAACATTTAGCAAGTTTATGCCAAAGGTTCGGTGTTAACCCTCCTCCTGATGAAGCCAGTCACTTTATTGCCAGCTTTGATAATTTTCTTTTTCACTGGGAACAGCACGGTGAATTTAGTGCTTATTGTTTTTATGTTAACACCGTTAACTTAAAGGATCCTTTCGCCAAACCCGCACTTGCTTTTGCACCGATAGACTGGCTAGACAAACTCTCTGGCAAAACAGTCGTTGCCACTCATGCTGTTATTATGCAAGCCAGTCAACAGCAACCCAATAACGATGCGATTTCGGCTTATTTTGCGGGTAATGCCATTGTCGGGGCAAAAATGACCGGCGAAGATGCCATGGCATTTACCGACTTTCGCATTCATAACGATGGTTTTAGCCGCTTTATTATTTTCGATAAAAAACTACAATCCCAACAGGCTGGTCGCTTATTGCAGCGCCTTTTTGAAATAGAAGTGTATCGTGTTATGGCACTATTAGCACTCCCTATTGCTCAGGAACTCGCCCCAAAAGTCAATATTTATGAACAACGTTTATCCGCAATAACCACCGCAATGGCGCAAGCACAGTCTGATGATGGTCTATTGCTCGACCAGCTAACCATGCTAGCAGCAGAAGTTGAAAGCCATATTTCACATAGCCAGTACCGTTTTGGCGCAGCAGAAGCCTATTACAAAATTGTTGAGCAGCGAATTACTGATATTCGCGAAGTAAAAATACAAGGCATACAAACGACCGGCGAGTTCTTAACCAAACGCATGCAGCCAGCAATCAGTTCATGTAAGTCAACGTCCAAGCGGTTTCGCTTACTGTCTGAAAGAATTAGTAACGCCAGTCAGTTACTGCGCACACGTGTCGATATTTCCATTGAGCGTCAAAATCAGGCACTACTTATCTCGATGGATAAACGCGCAAAAATACAGTTACGTTTTCAGGAGACAGTTGAAGGCCTATCGATTGTTGCTATTACCTCTTATGTTATTGGATTGATTCATTCCGGGGCAAAAGCGATACAAAGCTCTGAGCTTATTGAGATTAAACCGGACCTGATATCTGGGAGCGCCATTCCTTTTGTATTAATCATTGTTGCAATAAGTGTGCGCCGTTTGCATAAGGTTATAAAAAAAGTGGAGGAAAAGAAAGAGAAGAGACAGTGTTAATTATTTTTTCTTTTTCGCTACCCAACTGGCCAGAAAAAGTTGGATGTGTAAGGTAACGCGCAATCAATAAACGCCCCATATTGCGCAGGATTTTTGTTTGTCTTCCATGAGTAGAAATAGGCGCATAGCTGGCGACGAAACTGTTTCTACAACGCTGAAGACGAACAAAAAGACTAGCAAGATGGGGGTGTGTTGCGAGTTACCTAAGTGTCATTTGCTTACCCTCAGACTAATAATTCTTATTATTAGTCTGTATGTTATGCGGTTGGAGGGCATCATTCTGAAAGGGGTTTTTTACGTTAGTGGCCCAGCATTTTTTGCTTGAATAATATGTACATCACGCTGAGGGTAAGGAATTGAAATGTTCTCTTCATCAAAGCGTTCTTTTACCTGGCGAGTTATATCCCAATAGACCGTCCAGTAGTCTGCTGTTTTCACCCAGGGGCGTACAATAAAATCGACCGAAGATTCCCCTAAAGAATGGAGTTTGACGATTGGCTCAGGCTTGTTTAGGATCAGATCATGTTGTTCTACAGTCTCTTGCAAAACTCGTTCAGCGGCATTGATATCATCTTCGTAGCCAATTCCAAAAACAAAATCGACACGACGAATCTGCTCAGCAGTCACGTTTGTAATAATATCACCCCAAATTTTACTGTTAGGAATGATCAAGCGTTTGTTATCAATGGTTAAAATAGTTGTCGAAACCAGGTTCATTTGTTTCACTTCGCCACTAATGCCAGCGACATCAACAAAGTTACCGATATCAAAAGGTCTGTAAATCAAAATCATTAAGCCTGATGCAAAGTTGGATAAAGTATCTTGCAGCGCAAAGCCTATCACGAATCCCATGATCCCCATTCCCGCGAGTAAAGGCGCGATTTCGATGCCGAGTTGGGATAAGGCAATCATAAAACCAATTAACATAACTATCTTATGCGCCATTGAACCCAGAAAATCTTTTAATAATTGAGACGTATCAAATTTTGAATGAGCCGTTGCCTTATTAACGAGCCTTCTGGCAATAGAAGCAATAACCCGGAAGGCCAGAATAATTAAAATAAATGACACAATGCGGAATATGATAAATGATAAGTTGTCATGCAACCAAAGCATGGCCTGATCCACCATTTTTTTAAATAGACCAATAACAGCCTTGGTTTTAACGTCATTATGTAGAATTTTACCCGTCGCGAGGACCAAGGCCTGACCAAATTTAGTGGTATCCATTTTTAGCTCGGTCATGATGCCCAGCATTTTTTCAAGATTTGTAACGGCCAGATTTTTTTGCATTTCTTGTATATGCAAGTTTTTGGTGATTCCCTTTTGATCATCAGGGCCAGCTTCTTTCAAAGCAGTATTCAACGCAGTAATGGTATCAATATTTAAACGAATACGGCCAGTCTGGGTAATGGCGACAAACTGAACAAGCTTACGTAAATCGTCAACACTAGCGTCTACATTCATATGCAGACCTTGTTGGCGCACAATGTTTTTTTGCCACTCAACCAATAAAGCAAAGATTATTTGTTTTGCTCTTTCGACAGACAGGTTGATTACAGGATCTGTATTGGCTTGTTCACGAAGCTTAGGGATAAGTTCTTTTAAGGTTTCTATTTCTTCCCTTAAAAGGACCTCCTGATTGGTTGCCAGGCCTTGTAACTGGATATGGATAGATTGTGCCTCTGGTGTTGCTCTGTCCAGTTTTTGTTGAAGGCTGATTAAACGATCAAACTCAGAAGAGAGATCATTTTCTATATCAATTAATAGAGTCATAAATAACAGCTGGTCAAAATCAGGTATTTTTGCTGCCACTTCTTTGAGCTCAGCAGACTTTAGGATAAGTTGCTGTATATTTGCCAAAAGGGTATTGATTTCTTTAAGCCGTTCAACTTTACTTGATTCTTCTGCTTGAGATTCCTCGGACTGTTCTATTTCTGTCGCCGCCTCTTTAGCAGAAACAGAGTCACTACACAGGCCGAGAGTTAATACGAATATCAAAGTAAAAAATTTAGTGAAATTTAGTTGCATAATATGTATTACATTTTATGGGAATCGAAAGGAGTAGTATGAGTTTATTATAAACCTTAAAAATCCTGCTGTGAGACAAGTGGTCGCATTAAAAAATTGGCACCTTACATTTATCAGTGAACACTTTTAACACTTTTGGTGTCAGTCTATTTTTGCGTAGGGTGCACCCTTGTCTTTAATTTTTAACGACATTCAAAAGTGTCCACTACTTTTTTGCTTAGGACTAAGCAAGAAATAACTTGAGCAAGTTACAAATCTGTAGGATGGGCAAAGCGACAGCGTGCCCATCAATCTATACCAGACAAGTTAATGGTTGTACACTATAAAGATGGGCACGAAAAAGACCTTTGCCCACCCTGCTTTGCTCATATTATTTCGTGTACGTTCCTTATATAAAAGGTGCCAAAAAAATGCTTAAGTTTATGTTGAAACAGCCTTTCTTAAATTAACTCTGAAATGATTAAACTAATCTATACTATAAATTAGCCATGTGAAATACCTACTAAGGAATGGGAATTGAATAAGTTGTGCCATTATGACGCAGTATTTTTGTTTGCCTTCAAGGCGCGGTAACAGGCGCATAGCTAGCTACGTAACTGTTTCCGCAACGCAGAAGGCGAACAAAAAGACACGTCAGAATGCACACGTTATTTGATTCCCATTCCTTAGGGACATGCGCAAACTATAACTGAGTCTTTACATCGTGCAGGATGTGCTCATAATATTTAGTGTACGTTTCTAAAACACAGTAATAATAAATCAAGTTTTGTAATATGAGGGAGAATACTGCATGGAGCAACTCACAGACTTAAAAGCGATACTACATTCTAAACGCGCCAATATTTATTATCTTGATAAATGCCGAGTGATGCAAAAAGATGGTCGAGTGCTTTATTTAACCGAAGCAGATAGCGAGAAACAATACTGGAATATTCCGATAGCCAATACCACGGTTATCTTGTTAGGCACAGGAACATCCATTACCCAGGCGGCTGTTAGAATGCTAGCCTCTGC
>CAYZUM010000041.1:0-15646 GCA_964481455.1 uncultured Methylomonas sp.
GAAGACAAACAAAAATCCTGCGCAATATGGGTCGTTTATTTATGGCGCCTTACCTAAGAACGTGGTTATTTAATTGTGTTACAAGGGGATGTTGGTGGAAAACGCTGCGCTATTCCACCCTACGCGAATATTAAGTTTTAAGCGTCCAGCATCCATGCCAAGGTTTGTTCTAAATCATATCGCTCAGCGGGACCAATCGTTTGCTCTAAAAGGGTATTATCACCTTTCAAGACACGTACTTCATTAGCGCGCACAAACTGAGGATTTACCTGAATGTCAAGCGTATGACCGGTAATTTTCTGACATAAGTCAATGACCTTCTGTAAAGAATAGGCATGCCCAGTGCAAATATTAATCGCCTGGCCCGATTTAGCGGGTGGCAAACCAATTAATTTTGCATAGCTCGCCGCGACAAAACGCACATCATTAAATTCACGCCAGACCTCAAGATTGCCTAACTCAATGATGGGCTTTCTTGCCTTAAAATGCGCAACAATCTTGGGAATAAGAAACACTTCATCCTGACCAACACCGGTATAATTAAAAGGCCTCAACAGCGTAATCGGTAATTGATCACGCCAAAATCCTGCCATTAATTCCATAGCATACTTACTCAAGGCATAATCATTGGCAGGGTTTGCACTGGTTTTCTCATCCAGCATGCCTGCTGAGCTATTACCATATATATTAGCGCTACTGGCAATTAATACGTGGCGAATAGGGCTAGGTGCTTGCGCTAATGCCTGTAGTAAATTACGGGTACCTAATAAATTAATCTGATAAAGGTCATTGACATTTCCATGGCCGACAAATGCAATGGCGGCTAAATGAACCACCGCATCTAGGCGCGTAGCCGCTAGTTCATCATTAAGGCTCTGCACATCAATCAGATCACTTTTTAAATCAACAACTTCATGCCCATTGCTTTCGAGTGCCGTTGTAACATATTGCCCTGTAAATCCACTCAGGCCCGTGACTAAAATACGCATAATTAAAATGAACGCCCTATGGTATTACGTTGTAAATCTGCCTCAACCATCATGTTGCATAAGCTTTCCAGCGTTGTCTTTGCCTCCCAGCCGAGCTCTCTTTTTGCTTTTTCTGGATCACCGATCAGTAGATCAACTTCTGTGGGGCGGTAAAACTCTGGATTAACACGTACAATGTCATGACCCGTGGAGGTATCAATCGCTACTTCATTTTCTGCACAGCCTCGCCATTCTAGATCTATACCCGCTGCCTGGCAAGACATCGTGACAAAATCACGCACGGTTTCTGTGCGGTGAGTGGCTAATAAATAAGTATCTGGTTTTTCTGCTTGCAACATCAAGTACATGCCTTCTACATAATCCTTAGCAAACCCCCAGTCTCGCTTAGCATCCATATTCCCTAATTCCAGCACATCCAGCTTACCCAGCTTGATTTTCGCCACACTATCGGTAATTTTACGCGTCACAAATTCACGTCCTCTTAAGGGCGATTCGTGATTGAATAAAATGCCGCTAGTGCCAAAAATATCATAAGACTCACGATAATTAATGGTCATCCAGTGCGCATATAGTTTAGCCACACCATAGGGGCTACGGGGGTAAAAGGGGGTCTTTTCGGTTTGCGGAATTTCCTGTACTTCACCAAACATTTCGGACGTTGAGGCCTGATAAAAGCGGATTTTTGGATTTACAATGCGAATGGCTTCCAGCAAATTTAACGCACCCACGCCAGTAATTTGGGTTGTAAGATGAGGCTGATCAAATGACACGCCGACAAAGCTTTGAGCGGCCAGGTTATACACTTCCTCTGCCTTCGCTTTCTCCAATAAACGAATACTAGAGCCTAAGTCGGTTAGATCATACTCAATCAGGTGTAAGTCTGGATGATCCTTTATACCCAGTTCTTCAATACGCCAGAAGTTTGTTGAAGCCGTTCTCCGGTAGGTTCCATAAAGCTCGTAACCTTTATCTAATAATAATTCAGCTAAATAAGCACCATCTTGTCCGGTAATACCTGTAATAATCGCTCTTTTCATTTTTTACTTAAAACCCCATATATTATTTATTTCACCTATTCATTTAAGAGCAGGCGCTCAAATTGTTGATAAGAAACATAGGCTACCTACTTAGGAATAGGAATTTTATAACGTGCACAGTTAGCTTGTTTTTTTGTCCGTCTTCTACGTCTTGAAGACAAACAAAAATCCTGCGCAATATGGGGTGTTATTTATTGCGTGTTACTCGATGTTCCAGTTTTTGTAGTATGTTGATTTTATTATCTATTTTTGATTTCGATAAAGTTAAGTTTACCTTTAAAATCAATGCACTAACTTTTATTGCAACAAAACCTAGGTGCCTTCAAGCCCAGATATAGCTGAAAACTGGAACATCGAGTGTTACCTAAGGCGAAATGTAGGGAGGGGAGTAGGCTTTAGCCTACCTATGCAACGCGTGGGATGTACGTGTAGGCTTAAAGCCTACTCTCCTCTGAGGTGCTCCATTTTAAAATACTAGCAAAACATTACAAACAACACTTCTTATATTTTTTACCGCTTCCACATGGGCATGGGGCATTTCTGCCTACTTTATCTAATGCTTTCACAGGACTTTGCAGATAATTCATATTGCGATATTTTATATACAGCAGGCGCATCGTTTCATATCGCGTCTTATATAAATCAACGATCCCCTTTTCCTCAAGAAAGGTATCCATGATTGCTTTGCCGCTAATAGTTGCTTGCTCATGCTCTTTAACGCCCCAACGATGAAGTTTTAAGTCCAGAACACTATAGATTTCTTCTTTTCGGCTAGTATCCAGTTTGCCCGAGCTATCAGAGGGAATAAATAAAAGATGCGCCTCATTACAGTGGCAATCTGGTTTAACGCAATATATATCATCAACGAAATAGCTCTTCTCCTCCACTGTTATAATAACGGGTCTCGAATAAGGGATAATATCTTTATAGAAGATGAGTAATGATTTATTTTCTATATCTTCTACAGGAAAAACAGCTTCGACGCTCGTTAGATCTGCCGCTTCGCTGGCGAGGACTTTTCTCAGAAAATAGTGTTCATTGAGCTTACCCCAATCTTCTTCACATAAATCGTTTACCAGAGCATGAGCAAAATTCTCGTCTATCTTATCAAGGTTATCAGGTGCAATTGATTTAGATTCAACGTCCAAACTAATCTCGTATAAGTTTCCCTGTTGACTCTCTAATTCAATATCATTTTCCTGAACAAATTTAATGTGCACGACATTGCACTGACAAACAGGGTTCTCACAAACTTGTGTATAGGCAAGGTAAGACTCTGATGTATGTTTACCTTGATTAAATATATAGTTAAAGGTCGTAAGTACTTAGGCATTATTATTTTAACTAAAATTATGAGGGTAGAAATTCATGACTTTAGTTAATATTTTCTATTTTTTTGTAAAAATATATTCAAATTTCCAAAAATTACACTGAAAATTGGAGATTTTATACTTTTTCAAAAAGGTTAAATCAATTTTGCTTGAGTACTTACTAACTTCTTTACTGTCAAATTTTAACAAACTATCACCTTTCTAACTTATTACGTTTTTCTCAATGATTGTTATATTTTCATACCTTACGAACAAAAAAAAATTATTGAGAAAATTTACCTTAACGTATTATAAACAATTCTTCAACGAAGTGCGCTGACGCATAAAAATTGATACTGGATTAACACCATCGCAAAAAAAAGTTCACCATGATTGAACAGTGTTAACGTCGTGGCTAAAGACCGCTCCTACGCATACTAAAGCCTACTTCCATGATGGTTGTCATTAAGCCTGGCACATTTAAGGACACTACGGTACTTCAATGACCATCTTGCCATCATACTGCATCACTTTGAATTGTTTAAGGACGGTCATACCCACCAATACCTGATCCAGCTTATCCAGAATAACGGCGTGAGTATTTTTCAAAGTAATTGCCCCCATCGTTAATATCGGTATCGTCGTCTGAAAAGCTCTGACATTACCAGCAGCGGTGCGACTGATAACCGGCATACCAAACTTCAAGCCTGCTTGTTTAGCAAGCTCACTGGGTACTGCAATGCTGGTTGCTCCAGTATCGATCATAAATTTCATTTTATAGTGATTGATCATTCCGGTTCCAGAGTAATGCCCCCTTCTATCCGCGGAAATAATAATACCTTTAGCAGTACTCTCAATTGGGTTTTTAAACAACATTTGCTGCAGTATGTCATTCGGGTGTTCAATAGCATAGCTTGGTGATTGCCTATCGAGAAAATTATCTGCTGCCAAAAACATCAGCACAAAAGTAATCAAAACAAAAAAGAGTGGTTTCATATTGAGCGCTTTAGTTTTTCAAAAGCGTTATATCTCTCATTAAACGTATTCCTCTTCATGCTAATAGTTCACAAACCAGACAGAAAAATCATCAATAATTTGATGGTTTTTAGACTTTTCATCTTCTGCTTTAAGCCAATCCAGGCTGATTACAAATGTTGTGTTATCTGACTGCCTTTTTACGAGTGCAAGCAGCTCTTCATGGCCCTTCCTGTAAGCCTGAATGAGTTCAAATGTATCGGTGTACGATGCTCTCTTTTGCTTTAATTTTTTATATATTATCTTATTGAAAAACCCAGAACTAAATGCAAAGTGCTCTTCCCATGAAAACGCCTGAAGGCCCTTTAAAAGGCAAGGAAAGGTAATATTTTTTTCCAGAAAACTAAAGTATTTTCCAAGTGTTGCAGGGCATTTCGTCATATTATCTTCATCGCCTTCTGAAACAATCGCTGCAATTCTTGCAAACTGTTCATCAAGTTTTGACATAAGCATTCCTTATTAATTGATGTTTACCTTAATACCTGCACGGGGTCTTCATTACTAGCACACATCAATAAGCGAATATTTAGTTTTGTGCTCAACTTTTGTAAATCAGCACAATGCTGCTGAAATTTTTGCTGATAATTCAGTACACGTTGCTTATCTCCAGTATCGACGACAACATCCGTTGTGTTATCAGTAAATCGGTAGCGCCCTCTAGAGGGTAAGTGACTTTCTAAAGGGTCGTAAACCAGAATCATAATGACATCACAATGCCTTGCCAGTTTAGCTAAATAATTCTCGCTGGCAAAATTCATGCCCCGAAAATCACTGATAATATAAACCAACCCTCCAGGTTTTGCATGATAGCTTAAACGTCTCATGACTTGCTCAAAGCTATTGGGTTCTTGCTTACCTTCTGGCTTTATTAAAGCATTAAAAAACCGCAATACAGCATGTGTGCCATTTTGTGGTTTTAATTCACGGCAGTGAGTATCTGTAAATATTTGCCCGCCTATGCGGTCACCATTGCGTTGCGCTACCCAAGCGAGTATTCCTGCCAGTTTAGCGGCTTGTACAGCTTTAAACACGCCACGCGTGGCAAATTGCATAGAGGCACGATAATCCACCGAGATAAAAATGGGTCGTTCGCGTTCTTCACGAAATAATTTAGTATGGGTTTTGCCGGTCCTCGCCGTCACTCGCCAGTCTATACTGCGAATATCATCCCCTGGCTGGTAGAGCCTAACCTCATCAAATTCCATGCCGCGCCCTTTAGTCCGCGAGACATAGCCACCACTTTGTGCGGCACGTATCCGCGATTTAAAGACACTCAAACTTGCCGCAGGCTTGGCCAGTTTAATCAGCATCTTTAAATTGGCGCTAACCAGTTCGCTACTTATTCCTTCCATTATGGTACAGCGATGCGCGCAATAAGTTGCTGAATAAAATCATCACTGGTGATGCCTTCTGCTTCTGCTTCATACGATAAGATAACTCGGTGACGTAAAATATCAAAGGCCATATCCTGTATATCTTCAGGTGCTACAAAATCTTTTCCGTTTAGCCAGGCTTTTGCACGTGCACAACGATCCAAAGCAATACTTGCACGCGGACTAGCGCCATATTGTACCCAGCTCGCAAGATCCTCTCCATAAACCGACGGATCACGTGTGGCCAGAATAATTTGCAGTAAGTAATCTTGCAGGTTATCCGCCATATACGTATTCAGTACTTCCTGGCGTGCCGTAAAAAGGCTTTCCTGACTGATTGCTTGATGACTTTTCTTCACTGAAGAACTAGTTTGCATCGCTTCATCACGCGCCAGTTGCAAAATAAGCTTTTCATGCTCCGCTTGCGGGTAGTCAATTTTGATATGCAATAAGAAACGATCTAATTGTGCTTCAGGTAATGGGTATGTCCCTTCCTGCTCAATTGGGTTTTGTGTTGCCATGACTAAAAATAAAGGCGGTAATGCATAAGTTTCCCCACCCACGGTAATTTGCCTTTCTGCCATTGCTTCTAATAAAGCGGCCTGAACTTTAGCCGGTGAACGGTTTATTTCATCGGCCAATACCAGATTATGGAATAAAGGTCCTCTCTGGAATTCAAAGCTCCCTTGCTGAGGTCGGTAAATTTCTGTGCCTGTTAAGTCGGCGGGTAGTAAGTCGGGGGTAAACTGAACGCGGTGAAAGTCTGCTTGTATTCCTTTGCTTAAGGCAATGATAGCCCGCGTTTTTGCTAAACCAGGAGCACCTTCAACTAAAATGTGACCATCAGCGAGCAAGGCGATTAGCATACGTTCGACTAAAACATCCTGACCAATAATTTGTTCACTGATATAGCTTTTTAAATGTTGTACGGCGATAAGGCTATCGCTTGAACTTGCTTCTGACATAGCGTGTGTTTCATCCTGAGTGTTGTCGATAAATGATAAGGATTGTATACGAAATCATCTCAGCAAAGTAGGATGAGCAAAGGTCTTTTTCGTGCCCATCTTTGATATGGCACAACCGCTAGTCTTCCTTGTATAGCCTGATAGGCGCGCTGTTGCTTTGCCCATCCTACAGCGTTGATAATGCCTAGGCGTGTCATGCACATTCCAGTGCGAATGAATTCGTACCAACAGTTGCCTGTTTTATTTCGTCCACAATTCTAAGGAATGGGGATTTTATAACGTGTGCATTTGACGTGTCTTTTTGTTCGTCCTCTTTGTTGCAAAACAGCTACGTAGCTAACGATGCGTCTGTTTCCGCGCCTCGAAGATAAACTAAAGATCCTGCGTCAAATGCACACGTTATTTTATTCCCATTCCTAAGTGAATATTTTATTATAAAAAATAATGTATTGATGATTAAGGTGCTTCTACACAAAACAAGAATACTACAATAAAAACACATTATTATTAAGATTTTGCTAAATTTTATCAGGTATAATACGCGTTTAATCATAATAATAACAATAAGTTTTAAAAGAGGTTTGTATGTGTTGGAGTGGAGAAGCGTCAGCGGTTTTAGCCGCTGTTGGTTTGGGGACAGCGGCTTATATTGCCGTAAAAGGGGAATCTAAAGAGTTATGGATTCCATTGACCTATTTCGCGCTAATGGAGCTGTTACAAGCCGCTACCTATGTTTATATTGATGATTGTAGTTCCCCGATGAATCAGGTGCTCACGCTGTTTGGCTATCTCCATGTTGCCTTTCAGCCATTTTTTGTCAACATGGTGGCGATGTATTTTATCCCTGAAAGTGTCAAACTAAAAATCAGAACCGCTGTTTATACTCTCTGCGCAGTCGCAGCCGTCGCCATCATTGTTAAAATGGTTCCCTTTACCTGGGCCGGACTTTGTACTATTGGAACAGAAGGCTTTTGTGGTGATGCCATCTGTTCTGTTTCGGGTGCATGGCATATTGCCTGGCAGATGCCATTAAACGGTCTGATGACTGCGCCTGTTTCATGGCTCCCTGGCTACGAATGGGGCTTACATGTGTTTGCCTATGTTTTAGCCGCTTTTGTGATGCCCTTTATTTATGGCTCTTGGCGCTTTGTTGCCTTTCATTATGTTGTCGGCCCGTGGATTTCAGACGTTACTACCGATGATCCGAATGAATTTGCAGCGGTATGGTGCTTATTTTCAATTGTGTTGTGTGTTTCAGTGATTAAAACACCGATCAGAAAATATTTACATGTTAAAACCTGGCCTTTTTATAATCGCACGATCAGTGACTCTTTATAAGCTACCATATACTAGTGATGTAGTGCGGACTTTAGTCCGCCATGGTGGATAATAGCGGTGCGAGACGAGGTATTCCCTCCGTTTCTCATGTTTAGAATTCAATAACAACCAACATTGATTGGCCAGCAATCAACATAAACGTTACGGATGGGATGAATATCCCGCCCAGCAAAAGCAGATTTTTCTAAAAACCTCTCCAGACCCTTCCTTGTTAAGGTGGAGGGCTGAACCACGGCGGAACTGTTCTCCTATTTTTTTCATTATAAAACAATAGGTTTAATGTCATATCCAGTCTGTTTTTCATTTAACAAAAAATACTTATTTTAATTCAAGTAGTGATTAGAAAATTCACTTGCAATCCTAATAAAATATCTGTAGGTTACAGATAGAACGGTTTCGCCGTGGGGACTGAACGGTTACCATAAAATTTTTATTTCAGCGTAAAAGTAAGTCATATGACACATTGAATTTTATTTTAACTGTGTTAAAGTCTTAGCAATTTTTCCAAATAGTAGTAAATCATTATATATGCTTTTTTTACCTCGCAAAATTCAGGTGCTGCTCGTATCCTCATTACTCTTTTTTCCCGTCTCCCCCCTCTTTGCAGATACGCTTGCTAAAACAATCCAGACAGAAAATGCTATTCAAAAAGGCGCAATTAAGTCGCAAAAAAATATTGATGGCCTAGATGATCGTACTCGTGAAATGTTAGAACAGTATCGTTCTGCAACACGACAGACCAAAACTTTATTGACCTACAACGAGCACTTACAAGCGTTACTGGATTCTCAGGAAATAGAAAAAGCCTCATTTGAACAACAACTAGAACAGATTGAAACCACACAACGCGAGATTGTCCCGCTGATCTTAAATATGCAGCAAAGCCTTGAGCAATTTATTCAATTAGACTTACCTTTTTTACCGAAAGAGCGCCAGCAACGCGTTAGTGGCTTAAAAGAGATAATGACTCGGGCAGATGTGACGAATGCCGAAAAATTTCGCCGCTTGATAGAAGCCTATCAAATAGAAAATGAATACGGTAATACCATTGAAGCTTATCGCGCTAATATTGAACTGAACGGCGAAACCAGCTCGGTAGACTTTTTACGTCTGGGTCGTGTCGCCCTATACTATCAACGCCTTGATGGTAGTGAAGCAGGATTCTGGAATAATAATGAAAAACGCTGGGAGGCATTGCCCTCTGAATATCGCAACGCCATACGCCAGGGATTACGCATAGCACGCAAAGAAGCCGCCCCCGATTTATTAACCCTGCCGATTCCAACAGCAACGGGAACGATACAATGAGATTAGTCATCAGTTTTTTCCTTGCTTTTGTACTTTCAAACAGCGCATCGGCTGGATATCAAAATCTGGACCAGTTATTAAGCGATGTTAAACAAAGACAAATTGCCGCGCGCAAGATGAACAAAGTCCGTGAAGCAGAATTTCTGGCAGAAAAGCAAAAACAGCAACAACTATTAAAAGCTGCTCAAGATGAACTGGCAAAACAGGAAAGGTTGAGTAGCCAATTAAAAGAACACCTGGAAAGCAATGAAGAGTTACTGGCTAAACTAGAGGCTCAATTAAAAGAGCGTAGTGGTGAACTGGGCGAATTATTTGGCGTTGCCAGACAAGCAGCAGGTGATTTAAAAGCAGACCTTATTAACTCAATGGTTTCTGCACAATATCCTGATCGTACAGAACAATTGGATCACATGGTTGAGAATAAAGCGCTGCCGACGATAGACCAGCTGGAGAACTTATGGTTTACCTTACAGCAGGAAATGACCGAGTCGGGAAAAGTTGTACGTTTTAAAAAGGAAATTCAACTGGCAGACGGCAATCGACAAGAGGCAGACATCACTCGTATCGGATCATTCAATGCGATTGCAAACAACAATTACTTACGTTATTCACCCGAGACTAAAATTCTGGTCAGCTTGGCGCGCCAACCCGCTGGTAAATATCTTGATTTACTTGAATCCTTTAGCAATGACACATCGGGGTTGGCTCCTATTGCAGTCGATCCAACACGCGGTGTGATGCTGAGCATGCTGATTCAAACGCCTGATACACAAGAACGTATTCAGCAAGGTGGAGTGGTTGGATATATTATTATAGCATTAGGTGCAATAGGCTTTCTATATGCCATATTACGCTTAAGCACCTTAATGATGACGGGTCATAAGATGAAACAGCAAATGAATGCAGCAGCTGCCTCTGATGATAACCCTTTAGGCAGAGTTCTCACTGCGACAGAGCAAAGCTCTACCGAGGATATTGCGACATTAGAGTTAATACTGGATGAAGCGATTACCCGCGAAGTACCGAATCTGGAAAAAGGGCTCTCGATGATTAAGCTGTTTGCTGCCGTTGCGCCGTTATTAGGATTACTGGGGACAGTCACGGGCATGATTACCACTTTTCAATCCATTAGCTTATTCGGCACTGGCGACCCTAAGCTGATGGCTGATGGCATCTCTCAAGCTCTGGTAACGACAATGTTAGGCTTATGTGTCGCAATTCCTTTGCTATTTCTACATAATTTAGTAGCCTCGCGCAGTAAAGCACTGGTGCAGATATTAGATGAGCAAAGTGCGGGTATTATGAGCCGTCGCGCAGGTAAATAATGGCATTTATAGACGATATCCGCAACTTCCTCTACTCAGGCGGTGATGTTTTATGGCTAATATTAGGTGTCGCCATTTGCTTATGGTGCCTGATGATTGAACGCCTGATTTTTTTTAAATTAAATTACCCCAACATACGTACAAGCTGCGTTGAACAATGGAATCATCGGGCTGATAAAACATCAGTTTATGCTTTATTTATTCGCCAGCAGTTAATTTCTGAGGTATTAATGCAAATGAACCGTAGCGTTTCGATCATAAAATTATTAATAGCTTTATGCCCTCTCTTAGGTCTTTTAGGCACAGTGACAGGCATGATTGATGTCTTTGATGTGATGGCAGTAACAGGTACAGGCAATGCCCGCGCAATGGCAGCTGGCGTATCTAAAGCAACCATACCCACTATGGCGGGTATGGTCATTGCCATTGCGGGACTGTATTTCAGTAAACTGATCGAAGAACGTGTTAGTGATGAGTCTCATCATCTGGCTGATTTATTAAAGTATCATTAACAAGCTCTCTGTAGATCGGACTTTAGTCCACTAGAACGCGTTGTCTTGTCTGCGTTCAGTCCCCTCCTTAACAAGGGGGACTGTGGGGGGATTAGAAAAACTCTTTTCAAACCCCTGGCTTTCAAAAGGGAGGTGAATGGTTACTCTGTTTTTAAGGAATGGGAATTGAATAAGTTGTGCCATTATGACGCAGTATTTTTGTTTGCCTTCAAGGCGCGGTAACAGGCGCATAGCTAGCTACGTAACTGTTTCCGCAACGCAGAAGGCGAACAAAAAGACACGTCAGAATGCACACGTTATTTGATTCCCATTCCTAAGGAAGGGGATAACCGCTCTGCTGACAAGATATAGCACAACATCCTTTCCTCACTTTATAACTAGCGGACTAAAGCCCGCTCTACGATTAATATTAGAGATAACAAACTATGCGCCGCAGAGCTAATCGCTCCTCATCCGAGCAAAATGCAGATATCGATATGACTCCGATGCTGGATATCGTCTTTATTATGCTTATTTTCTTTATTGTTACCACTTCCTTTGTCAAAGAATCTGGAATAGATGTCAACCGTCCCAGTGCTAAAACAGGCGTGACAAAAGCACAAGGCAATATTATTGTGGGCATTCGAGCCAATGGCGATGTCTGGATAGATAAACGCCAGATCGATTTTCGGGCAGTCCGCGCAAATGTCGCACGCTTACAGATGGAAAATCCATTAGGCTCGGTGATTATTGCAGCAGACAAAGACACAAAAACTCAGGCCTTAGTTCAAGTCATTGATCAAATACGTTTAGCAGGTATTATGAACCCCGCCATCGCAACCGAGTCAGAATCACAGTGATCCGCATTCTTTTCTCGCTCTTTTCTGGGGTTGCCATCGCGTTAGCTTTATTCTGGGCAATGCACTATATGATCAGTAATGATCAGTACAGTTTAAAACGCACAGACAACCTGCGCATGACTGAATTTATACGTTACAAACGTGATACCAAAATTCAAAGCAAAGATCGCTTAGTGCCTGAAAAACCAAAACCGAAAGAACGCCCAAAACAGCCTAAGTTGCAAACGCAGCGTGCTAAAGTATCGAAAACAGCACTGCCCGTTATGGACATGCCAAATCTGGATATACCATTACAAACCAGTAGTTTTGGCGGTTCAGTTTTAACGGGGATTCAGGTAGGCGCGGGAGAGATTAGCACTAATGTTATCCCTCTTGTTAGAATCCCTCCCACCTATCCAATGCGTGCAGCAAATCGTCGTATTCAGGGCTGGGTAAAAGTGGAATTTACCATTACTAAAGAAGGCACTGTTAAAGATGCTGTTGTTGTGGCCTCTAAACCCAGTTCTATTTTCAACAGTGCAGCACTTAAAGCCATTAAGCGCTGGAAATTTAAACCCCATATTATCGCTGGTGAAGCATACGAACAGCGAGCTGTGCAAACTCTGGAATTTAAACTATCCCGATGAAAAAAAATATTTTCTGTAGCCTGAAATTCGGATTGATAAGTCTTATTCTGTGCGTTCTAACGCCACCTCTATTTGCAGAAGAGAAAACGCCTTCCATTTCTCCCAGGCTATATAAACAACTCAGCAAAGCAGAAACATTAATTGACCAAGAGGCTTTTTCACAGGCGCGTCAAAAATTACAAAAAATATTGCCTGAGTTAAAGAAAAATAGCTATGAACAAGCGATTACTTTACGTAGCTTGGCCTCGGCCTACGCATTGGAAGGCCAGTATCAAAACTCAGCGAAGTTTTTAGAACAAGCTGTGGCTACCACAGCACTAACAGAGAAACAGCAACAGGAGGCACTGCTCAATTTAGGGCAATTGTATATGACGACTGAGCAGTATCAGAAAGCTGTCGATAAATTAAACCCCTGGCTAAAACAACACCCCGGCACGAAAGAAACCCAGGTCAGGGTACTTTTAGCCAATGCTTATGCGCAATTAAAACAATACCGCAAGGCGTTGCCATATATAGAGTCTGTTATTAAGCGTAGCAAGAAACCCAAAGAGAGCTGGCTACAACTGAACCTAGCACTGTATTACGAACTAGAAAACTACTCAGCAGCTGCCGGTGTGCTACGCTTACTGGTTGCCCAATATCCTGAGGAAAAGGACTATTGGCAACAATTAGCCTCTATTTATCAACAATTACAGCAATACACTAATGCCTTGTCTGTCAAAAATTTAGCTTATAAAAAAGGATTCATCCGTTCAGAATCTGATATTTTACAATTATTTAATTTATTTCGCTATAACAAACAACCCTACCAGGCAGCCCATTTATTAAGTAAAGAACTGGATAGTAAGAATGTAAAACAAACATCAGCACACTGGGAGTTACTGGCTAACGCATGGACCAGTTCAAGAGAGTATATCAAGGCCATTCATGCACTCGAAAAAGCCTCTTTATTACACGAGGAAGGTGAGCTTTATCTACAACTGGGCCGTATCCATGTCGAACAGGAACTATGGCAGACTGCGATAACAGCGATAAAAAAAGCACTTAAAAAAGGTAGCCTGAAACAAACTGGCGAGGCCTATATTTTACTGGGCATGAGTTATTATGAAACCCAGCAACTAAAGTCAGCAACAAATGCATTTAGCAAAGCACAGCAATACCGAAAAACAAAACAATCTGCTGATCAGTGGCTGAATTATATTAATAATAACGCTGCCAGTGGCTAGTACTACATCGTATTTCAACGGTAGCAGCGGTCTTCAGCCGCGAAATGAATAAATACGTTTATATTGCGCGACTGAAGACCGCTGCGACAAAAAATTGCGATAACCAGCTCACCACAGATGGGCGATAAGGGGTTGTTAAGAATGCCAAACGTTGAAATTGATACCTGTTATTGAATTGTTCACTTTATAGTCTGGGGCCCTCCCACCTCAACCAACAACATACTTTTTAACCGTACGCCTATCTAGCTGCGTAATTCTGGCAACAGCCTCATAACTACCATGTCGCTCATATAAAAATCGGCAATAATGCTGTAGCAAGTCTTGCACACTCCCTTCCCCCGCATTATCAGTTAAATTAAAACCATCCTTTAACCTTGATCCATTAATAAGCTCTGTAGACATATTGCAACTGCCTGTAAGGCAAATGCGGCGTATGCATTGCTCCAACTCTCTCACGTTACCCGGCCACGAGTAATAATCAGGCACATGAAGGCGAATCTGTTTTTCCATCATATCGGCTAGGTTTGGAGCTGAAATATCAGTGATGCGCTTTAGCAAATTGGTGATTAAATGTCCTAGTTCCTCAGGATTTTCCTGTATCCGCTGCTGTAAACTGGGGACTTCAATAACATCTGAGCACAGGCGGTAATAAAGGTCGTCTCTAAAATGCCCTTCTTTTCTTAGCTGATCAATATTACGATTTGTCGCGCTAATGACTCGCCCGGAAAAGCGTCGCTTTTCATGACTTCCAACCGGACAAAAGGTTCTGTCCTGAATAACATTCAAAAGCTTTACCTGAGTAGGAATATCTATATCTCCAATTTCATCAATAAAGACCGCTCCATATTCACTGCAGCGGTCAAATAAGCCCTGATGATGCTCTATGGCTCCGGTAAAAGCCCCTTTTTTATGTCCAAATAACTCGGATTCCAGCAAGGAACTTGGATATTGAGATAGATTAATAAATTGAAATGAGCGGGTAAAGCTCTCCCTAAATCGGTTTTTGCTTAAATCAAACGGAATAAAACCTGAGCAACCAATAGTATGTGCTACCAGTGTTTTTCCTGTGCCTGTCGCACCCAGTAATAAGGTCGAAAAATCTTCCATTTTTCCACAAAGATAGTCCATATACCATTGCGGATTAAACGTAAAAATATTTTCCCAAAGGCGCATGCGTAATTTTATGATAGACGGGCAGTCTCCTGAAATAGCACTGCTAATAAAATAAAACCCTCGGTGGAGCTGATAAAACAAAGCAATAAACTTTTCTGTTTCTGACGGCGTAAACCCTGCCAACTGAAATCGATGATTTAAATCTTTAGCAAAGTGAAGTTCAAGAGGCGCTTCACCTGCTAGGCGTTGTTGTTCAATAAAGTGATTGAATTGGCTTTGAAATTCATGGAATTGATAAAACAACCAGGAGAATTTGGTAATTTCCTGTGCTTTACCTTGATAAGCCGTAATACGAAACTCAGCCAAGGGCTGTAGCTGTTGAAACTGAGCTTGTAAGAGTAGCTGAATTTTGTCACCACGTTGATATATATCCATTGTCCCTTGCGATATATCCAGTAGTTTGCAATCGGCCAACTCTCTTTGCTCGCTGAACGGATTGACAAATGCGAGCGTAGCAACCTGACTAAAAAAATCTCGTTGTTCGGGTAGTAATTTTTGCATTTTAAGTCCTTCTAATCGTGAAACCTGGATTCAACTAAGGAATGGGAATTGAATAAGTTGTGCATTATGACGCAGTATTTTTGTTTGCC